>JANNGN010000041.1:0-22793 GCA_031403895.1 Rubrivivax sp.
CGGCTTCGCGGGCCAGCAGGCGGCCCGGCAGCACATTGACATTGTATTGAGCGAGCAGGCCGCGAGCGAAGGCCACTTCGTCGGGCTGACCCGGCACGGCGGCCCAGAGGTAGAAGGCGGCATCGGGCAGCTTCACGTCGAGCACGCGCGACAGCACCGGCATGAGCTGCGCAAACTTGGTGCGGTAGAGCTCGCGGTTGGCGATGACGTGGGCCTCGTCGCCCCATGCCGCTGCGCTGGCCCGCTGCACCATCGGACCCATCGCGCTGCCGTGGTAGGTGCGGTACAGCAGGAAGGCCTTCAGCAGCGCGGCGTCGCCGGCCACGAAGCCTGAGCGCAGGCCCGGCACATTGCTGCGCTTGGACAGGCTCGTGAAGGCCACCAGGTTCTTGAAGTCGGGGCGGCCGAGCGCCTTGGCCGCCTGCAGCGAGCCCAGCGGCGCTTCGTCACGGAAGTAGATCTCCGAGTAACACTCGTCGCTGGCGATGACGAAACCGTGGCGGTCGCTCAGCTCAAAAAGTTGCTGCCAATCCGACAACGGCATCACCGCCCCCGTCGGGTTGCCCGGTGAGCAGACGTAGAGCAACTGCGTGCGCGCCCAGGTGGCCTCGTCCACCGCCGACCAGTCGGCCGCAAAACTGGCGCGCCGGCACGCTGGGCACAAAGGCGGTCTGCGCGCCGGCCAGGATCGCGGCACCCTCGTAGATCTGGTACATCGGGTTCGGGCACACCACGGTGGCGCCGGGGCGGGTAGGGTCGATCACGGTCTGCGCAAAGGCAAACAGCGCCTCGCGCGAGCCCGTCACCGGCAGCACCTGCGTGGCCGCATCCAGCGCCACGCCATAGCGCCGCTGCACCCAGCCGCAGATAGCGTCGCGCAGACCGGCTTCGCCCAGCGTGGCGGGGTACGACGACAGGCCCGGCAAGGCCCGCACCAGCGCTTCTTCAATCAGGGCCGGCGTGGCATGTTTGGGCTCACCAATGCCCAGGCTGATGGGCGCCAGATGCGCTGGTGGCACGATGTCCTGCGTGAGCTGGCGCCAGCGCTCGAAGGGGTACGGGTGCAGGCGGGCCAACAGCGGGTTCATGCCTGGGATTATCCCGGAGGGGCGGCCCGCTGCCGGGCGGCATCATGCGGCCATGAAGGACTGGCTCCGCTTCCGTTTTGCGCTGGCCTGGCTGATGCCGGTGTGGGTCGCCCTGGCGGCTTGGCTGTCGCCTTGGGCTGCGCTGGCCGCCATGCTGGGCTACCAGGTGGCACTGGCCCTGCTGGAGCGGGTGCCCGCGCTGCGCCATTCACCACCCGCCGTGGCGCAAACGGCCTGGCACCGGGCCTGCATCCGCGTACACGTGCCGCTGCAGGCGGGGCTGCTGGCACTCGGCCTGTGGCTGGCCAGCACGCAGGGCTACGATGCGGCGGCGGTGATTGCGCTCGGCGTCGGCGTGGGCGGTGTCAGCGGCAGCCAGGGCATCACCTTCGCGCACGAACTGGGCCATTCGCGTTCACGCGGTGACCGGCTGCTCGGCTGGTTGCTGATGGGCAGTGTGGGCTATGCGCACTTCATGGTCGAACACTACCGCGGCCACCACCCGCGTGCCGCCACCGTTGACGACCCAGCCTCGGCGCGGCGGGGTGAAAGTCTGTGGCGCTTTCTGCCACGCACTTTGGGCGGCAGCTTCCTGAGTGCCTGGCGGCTGGAAGCGATGCAGTTGAAGCATCTGCATCGCGGTTGGCTGCGCAGCGCGCTGCTGTGGGCGACGGTGGCGCAGGTTGCGGCAATGGCGCTGATTGGCCTCTGGCTGGGACCGCTGGCGCTGCTGTTCTGGCTGGCGCAGGCGGCGTATGCGGTGTTCTTGCTGGAGGCCATCAACTACATCGAACACTACGGCTTGCAGCGTTCGACGCGGGGCTCGCGCCCTGAGCCCTTTGGCGTTATGCACGCCTGGAACGCCGACCACCTGCTCACCAACTGCATGGTGGCCAATTTGCAGCGCCATTCCGACCACCACCTGCATGCCTGGAAGCCGTACCCGGAACTGCAAGCACTGCCGGGCCCGCAGTTGCCGACGGGTTATGCAGGCTGCCTGTTTCTGGCCAGCGTGCCGCCGCTGTGGTTTGCGGCGATGCATCGGCGGCTGGATGCCTTGCCCGCGTGATGACCTTGCAAGCCAGGATCTTGCAAGCTAGCCTTCCGCCAAGCGCCCCGCCTCCATCCGCAACTGCCGCTGGCAACGCGTCGCAATCTCTCGGTCGTGCGTGACCAGCACGAGTGAGGTGCCGGCTTCGCGGTTCATCGCAAACATCAGGTCCATCACGGTGGCGCCGGTGGCGAAGTCCAGGCTGCCGGTGGGTTCATCGGCCAGCAGCAGCGCCGGCTGCATGACGAAGGCGCGTGCCAGCGCCACGCGTTGCTGCTCGCCGCCAGACAGCACCTTCGGGTAGTGCGACAGCCGCTCGGCCAGGCCGACGCGGCGCAGCATCTCGGTGGCGGCCGCGCGCGCGTCGTTGCGGCCTTTCAGTTCCAGCGGCAGCATCACGTTTTCCAGTGCCGTCAAGTTGCCCAGCAACTGGAAACTCTGGAACACGAAACCCACCTGGCGCGAGCGCAGTTCAGCGCGCGCATCTTCATCGAGCGAGAAGAGGTCGGTGCCGGCGAGCACAACCGTGCCCGCAGTGGGTGTGTCCAGCCCGGCCAGGATCGACAGCAAGGTGCTCTTGCCCGAGCCGGAAGCACCGACGATGGCCACCGATTCCCTGGCCTGAAGCTCGAAAGTGATCTCGTGGAGAATGGTCAAAGACCCGGTGGAATCGGCCACCTGTTTGGTGACCCCGCGCACGGCAATGAGAGGTTCTGACATCGAGCTTTTTTCTGGCGCGCGACGCGCGTTGTTGGCGCACTGTAGCCTGCTCCTGGCAGGCACCGCGCTCGCGCAACCCACAGCCGTCCGCACGCAGGGGGCAAGGCCGGCCGGGCCCTGCTTGCTGGTGCTGGGCGACAGCCTGTCGGCTGAGTACGGCCTGGCGCGCGGCCAGGGTTGGGTGGCACTGCTGGAGCAGCAGCTTGCGCGCGAAAAGCTCGGCTGGCAGGTCGTTAACGCCAGCATCAGCGGCGACACCACCTCGGGCGGGCGCTCGCGGTTGCCGGCGCTGCTGAAAGCGCACAAACCGCGTGTAGTGATCCTCGAGCTGGGTGGCAACGACGCGCTGCGCGGCCTGCCGCTGGCCATGACGCAGTCCAACCTGGCGGCGATGGCCAGCGCCGCCAGGGCTGCGGGTGCGAAGGTGCTGATTGCCGGCATGGCGGTGCCGCCGAACTACGGGCGCGCCTACAGCGAAGGATTTGCGGCGCTGTTCGGCACGGTGGCGCAGGCGCAAGGTGCGGCGCTGGTGCCGTTCTTGTTGGCCGGCGTGGCCGACGGCCCAAAGGCCGAAGAAATGTTCCAGCCCGACCGCATCCACCCGAAGGCCGCCGCGCAACCGACGATGCTGGCCAATGTGTGGCCGGTGCTGCGGCCGCTGCTGAAGTAGCGGTAACTTCGTTTGCTGCGTCAGCGCAGGTTTAGCGCTGATGCAGCACGCTTCCAGCGCCGATTCAGCGCTGGTTCTCGCGCGGGCCGCCTCGTGAATCGGGGCCGCGCTTGCGGTCTTCATCCTTGGCCTGCTCGCGGGCACGTTCACGTTCGGCTTCGCGTTCGCGGGCGCGTTCGGGCGGGGATGTGGGCACGGCGCGCGGCGGTTGATGCGCCGCAGCCGGTGCCGGTGCCGGTGTGGGCGCGGAGTGCGGCGTTGGCGGGCCGGCGGCAGGTCGTGCTGGCGCAGCGGCCGCCGGCGGTGCGGCAGGTGCAGGTTGCGCCGCCGGGCCCGGCAGGTGCCGCGCGGGGGCCACGGTTTCACGGTCGCCACGATCCCGGTCGCGTTCGCGTCCACGTTGCCCCGGTTGCCACTGCGGCACTTGCTGCAGCGGCGGGGCGGGTTGCACCGCTGGCGCTGCGGCGGGCGGCTGCTGGTGTTCACGGCGCAGATCGATCACGGGGCCCTGCCCAGGCAACGGCGCTGCGGATGGCGGTGGGTCGGCACGGCGCTGCGGCCAGGGCCCGCGTTCACGTTCACGCTCATGTTCGCGCTCACGCTGCGGCGCAGGCACGGGCGCCAGCACAGCGCCGCCCGGCACAGGCACAACGCGCGCGCTGTGCCCTTCGCGTTCAGGCGGCGGCACTTGCAGCAGCGGCTTCGACGCGCCGACCGGACCGCCGCGCGAACCGCCGCTTGAACCACCGCTTGATCCACCCCCACCCAGCCCCACTTCCACCACCGCGCGGCTGACCGGCTGGTGCCGCACCAGCACGTCGCGTGGCACCACCGTCACGGCACCAGGCACGCCCTGGTTGCCGTACATCACCGGGCCCGTGGGCACGTGCTGTGGCGGGCGTTGCCACTGCGGGCCGCGGCCACCCGGCGGGCGCGGGTTGATGCGCTCGACATACACCGGCGTGTGCCGGTAGTGCGGCGTGTACCACTCGCGCGGCGCCAGTGGCAGCCAGCCCACGTTGGGCCCGCCGATGTTGATGGACACCCCGCCATGCGCGCCGCCCACCCACGCCACCAGCGCCGGTGCATAGACCGGCCGCGCCACGTAATCACCCGGGCACCAGCCCCAGCGCCCGCTGACGCTGACCCAGCGGCCGTAGTGGAAAGGCGCAAAGCCCCACGGCGCTTCGTCAACCCAGGTCCAGCCCCACGGGCGCACCCAGGCCCAGCGGCCGTTGCGGTACGGCGCCCAGTCGGCGCGAACTTCAATCGGGTACCAGATGGCGCCGTACTCGGCGTGGCGGTCCCAGCGGCCGTTGCGGTCCAGCTCTTCGGCGCCGGTCATCTCGGGCGAGACGTAGCGTGACGAGGCGCTGCGCTCGTCGCGGCTGTCCTCGCGCGCCACCCAGTCGGCGAAGGCGTCGTTCGGCAGGCTGCTCCAGGCGAAGCGCAGGTTGCGCTGCTGGCGACCTTCACGCCAGAGTTCGGCGCGCTGGCCGGTTTCGATGACGAAGCCGTCGGGCCCGTCGATGCGCAGCGTGCCGCGCAGCACGCCGGCCTGCGTGCTGTCATCGACCCGGTCGATGCGGTAGTGGCCGGCGCGTTCGGGGCGCAGGCGCACTTCGGGTGTCAGCAGGTCGATGTCGGCTGCCGCTTCGCGCGATCGCACGCGCACGGCCAGGCTGCCGGTGTGCAGCTCGAAGCCCATGCGTTCGTCGTCCAGGCGCACCACTTCCAGTTCGGTGGCGCCGGCCAGGCGCAACACGGTGGAGCCGACGCGCAATTCGGCCCGGCCTTGCGGGCCGGTGGACAGGCGGTCGCCGCTGGTCAGCGGGCGGTTGCGTTCAGCGTCACCCCAGCGGCCCTGTTCATGGTCGAACATCGACACGCTGCCCTGCACGCTGGCCAGGCGGCCGACGCGGCCGGGGGGATCTTCCTGCGCCCGCGCGCTGGACGCGCCCAGGGTGGCCAGGGTTCCGAGGGTCAGCAATGCCAGGGAGGTATGCACGAGCCAGGCCCGGGCACGCCGCAGGGTGTGTGTGTTGCTCATGGAGCTTCAACGCAAGCAGCGCGGGCCGGGCTGACGGGCGGCTTTGTAAAGCCCTGTGTCCGGCGCTGTCCTCGATCCTGTCCTTGACGCTGTCCGTGGAGCTGGCGCTCTGCCGTGGCGCGCAGGCTCAGTCGTCGTCCGCGTCCACCAGGTCCGGAAAGAGCACGCTGGTGTAGCCCAGTTGCGTCAGGTCGCTCATGCGCGTGGGGTACAGGCGGCCGATGAGGTGGTCGCACTCGTGCTGCACCACGACAGCGTGGAAGCCATCGACCTCGCGTTCGATCGGCCGGCCCGCCGGATCGACACCGGCATAGCGAATGTGCGCGTGACGCGGCACCTTGCCGCGCAGGCCCGGCACTGACAGGCAGCCTTCCCAGCCCTCGACGATCTCGTCCGACAGCGGCGTGATGACGGGGTTGAGCAGCACCGTGCGCGGCACGGCGGGCCGGTCGGGGTAACGTTCAGAAGATCGCTCATTGCGCGTGAAGCCGAAGATCACGAGCTGCAGATCAACGCCGATCTGTGGCGCGGCCAGGCCCGCGCCGCGTGCCGCTTCCATGGTGTCGAACATGTCGGCTATGAGGGCGTGCAGTTCTGGCGTGTCGAAGCCAGTCACAGGTTGCGCCACGCGCAGCAGGCGCGGGTCGCCCATCTTCAGGATTTCTCGCACGCTCATCGTCGGCTCGCTTTCTCGGCTTGGCCTTGCAATGCATCACGCTGCTCGCGCAGCGCCGCCAGGTGGACCAGCACCTGCGACAGGCGGGACTCGACGCTGCCGCTGACCACCAAGGGCGTGACCCCCATCTCGGCCAGCCGGGCCACCGTCCAGTCGTGCTGCTGGGTGCGGAAATGGCCGTCGCGGCGGCAACCGTCCTGCACGAAACTGAAGTCGGGCAGGCACAGCAGCGTGAGGTCGTAGTGCCGGCGCGCCAGCGAATGCAACTCGGGCGGCGCCTGGCCGTGGTCGAACAGGCAGTACTGCAGCGTCGTCAGCGGCGTCGTGTCGCAGACCAGCCAGCCGCAGGCCTGCACCTGCGCAGAGGCGGCATGCCCGTCTTCCCACGCCACCTGCTTGCGCGCAACCTGCACCAGTTCGTCAACTGAAAGCGTCTGGCGCAACTCTTCCCAGCGCTGGCGGCCGTACTCCGGCACCCAGGTCGTGCCCAGCTGCGTTGCCAACAGGCGCGCCAGCGTGGTCTTGCCGCTGGATTCGCCGCCGAGCACAGCGATGCGGCGCACGTGTTCAGGCTTCATGGCCGTGCAACGGCGGGCGCAGGCCGCTTTCGTTGAGCAGCGGGTGCAAGCCGCTTTCGTTCAGCAATGCCCGCAGGCCGGCCTCATCCAGCACCGTGACGCCGAGTTCGCGCGCCTTGTCGAGTTTGCTGCCCGCTTCGGCACCTGCGACCACGAAGTGCGTCTTCTTGCTCACCGAGCCTGCGACCTTGGCGCCAGCGGCTTCGATCAGCGCCTTGGCTTCGTCGCGCGTCAGCACCGGCAGCGTGCCGGTCAAGACGAAGGTTTGGCCGGCGAGAGGCAACGTCGGCAAGGGCGCTGCGCTGGCCGCCGCGCCGACCTGTTTGGGCCAGGTGATGCCGGCCGCACGCAACTGCTCCACGACCTCGCGGTTGTGCGCCTGCTCGAAGAAGGTGCGCAGGCTTTGCGCCACCACCGGGCCCACGTCGTTCACGTCCAGCAGCTGTTCCAGGCTGGCGTCCATCAGCCTGTCGATGCCACCAAAGTGGCGCGCCAGGTCCTTGGCCGTGGTCTCGCCCACATGGCGGATGCCCAGCGCGTAGAGAAAGCGCGCCAGCGTGGTGGTCTTGCTCTTTTCAAGCCCTGCCACCAGGTTGGCTGCACTCTTGTCGGCCATGCGTTCCAGCGCTGAGAGTTTCGCAAGACCTTCGTCGCTCGCCAGCGTGTACAGCTCGGGCAGCGCGCGGATGAGGCCGCCGTCCACCAGTTGATCGACGAGCTTGTCGCCCAGCCCTTCGATGTCCATCGCGCGCCGCCCCGCAAAGTGCAGCAGCGCCTGCTTGCGCTGCGCGGGGCAGAAGAGGCCGCCGCTGCAGCGGTGGTCGATGCCGCCTTTTTCACGGCTGACGCGGCTGGCGCAGACGGGGCATTCACGCGGCATTCGGAAGTTGGGAACATAAGCCGTGCGTTCGCCGGGCACGCGGCCCACCACTTCAGGAATCACGTCGCCGGCGCGGCGCACGATGACGCTGTCGCCCACGCGCACGCCCTTGCGGCGCAGCTCGAACACGTTGTGCAGCGTGGCGTTGCTGACCGTGGTGCCGCCCACGAACACCGGCGCCAGCTTGGCCACGGGGGTGAGCTTGCCGGTGCGGCCGACCTGAATCTCGATGCCATTCAGCCGCGTCACCTGCTCTTGCGCCGGGTACTTGTGCGCCACCGCCCAGCGCGGCTCGCGCGTGACGAAGCCCAGGCGCTTTTGCAGCGCCAGGTCGTTCACCTTGTAAACCACACCGTCGATGTCGAAGGGCAGCGCGTCGCGCTTGGCGCCCATCGCACGGTGAAAGCCTACCAAACCCGCCGCGCCCAGCGCCAGCGCGCGGTCGGCGCACACCGGCAGGCCGAAGGCCAACAAGGCGTCGAGCACGGCGCTGTGCGTGGGCGGCTGGGCCCAGCCTTCGACGGCGCCCAGGCCGTAGGCAAAGAAGCTCAAGGGCCGCTGCGCCGCAATCGCCGGGTCAAGCTGCCGCACCGCGCCGGCGGCGGTGTTGCGCGGGTTGATGTAGCTCGGCTTGCCCGCTTCGCGCTGGCGCTCGTTCAGGCGCTCGAAGTCGTCGCGCCGCATGTACACCTCGCCGCGCACTTCCAGCAGCGCCGGCCACGCGTCGGGCCTGCCTTTCAAACGCAGCGGGATCTGACCGATGGTGCGGATGTTCTGCGTTACGTCTTCGCCGCTCTCGCCGTCGCCGCGCGTGGCGGCCTGCACCAGCACGCCGTGTTCATAACGCAGGTTCATCGCCAGGCCGTCGAACTTCAGCTCGGCGGTGTACTCGACGGGCGGCGCGTCGGCAGGCAACGCCAGTTCGCGGCGCACGCGCTCGTCGAAGGCGGTGGCGCCGGCTGCCGTGGTGTCGGTCTCGGTGCGGATGCTGAGCATCGGCACGCTGTGGCGCACGGGCGTGAAGCCGCCCAGCAAGCGGCCCATGACACGCTGCGTGGGCGAGTCTGGCGTGCGCAGCGCGGGCTGCGCTTCTTCCAGCGCCTGCAGTTCCTGGAACAAGAGGTCGTACTCGGCGTCGGGCAGCTCGGGCGCGTCCAGCACGTAGTAAAGGTGGGCATGGTGATGCAGCAGCGTGCGCAAGGTTTGCGCGCGAGTTTGTGCAAGTACGGCGGGGTCTGTTCTGGCAGATTGCGACATGATCGGCAGATATTGTGTGGCAGGAGCGCGGCATGGATGGCAGTACGGACAGCAAGCAGATCTTCGACTACGACCTCATCACGATCGGCGCGGGCAGCGGTGGCGTGGCGGCCTCGCGCCGCGCCGCGCTGCACGGCGCCAAGGTCGCCATCATCGAAGGCAGCCGCGTTGGCGGCACCTGCGTCATTCGCGGCTGCGTGCCGAAGAAGCTGCTGATGTACGCGGCGCAGTTTGCCGACGCCATGCGCGAGGCGCGCGGTTATGGCTGGACCGTGGCCGAACCGAACTTCGAAATGGCGCGTTGGGCGGCGGCCAAGGCGGCTGAGACGGCGCGGCTGGAGGCCATCTACCGCAACATGCTCGATGGCAGCAAAGTGGCGCTGGTGGAGGGCTGGGCGCAGCTGGACGGCCCGCACCGGGTGAAGGTGACTGAGCGGGTGGGTGAGCGCGTTTTGACAGCCCGCCACATCCTCATCGCCAGCGGCAGCGCGCCGGTGCGTGACAGCATCCCCGGCATCGAGGCCTGCGCCACCAGCGACGACCTGCTCGACCTGACGGTGCTGCCCGAGCGTGCCGCCGTCATCGGCGGCGGCTACATCGCGCTTGAATTTGCCAGCATGCTGACGCGGCTGAACGTGAAGGTGTCGGTGTTCTACCGCGACCGGCTGCCGCTGCGCGGCTTCGACGAGATGCTGCGCACCGCCATTGCTGCAGAGTTGCAGACCGCCGGCGTGGAGCTTCACCCCGGCAGCGCGCCGAGCCGCGTGCAACAAACGGCCAGCGGCCTGCTGTTGTCGCTGGGCGAAGACCGCGTGCTCGATTTTCCGTGGGTGCTGAACGCCACCGGCCGGCGGCCCAACAGCGCAGGGCTGAACCTGGCCAGCGTCGGCATCACGCCCGCCGCCATGGGCGAAGTGCCGGTGGACGCCAACATGCAGACGGTCGCCCCCGGCATCCATGCCATCGGCGACGTCACCAACCGCAGGAACCTGACGCCCGTGGCGATTGCAGAGGGCCGCGCTCTGGCTGACGCGCTGTTTGGCAACCAGCCGCGCCAGGTGGACCTGTCGCGCGTGGCCAGTGCCGTCTTCACGCTGCCGCCGGTGGCCAGCGTCGGGCCCAATGAAACAGAAGCGCTGCTGGCCGGCCACCGCGTAGCCGTCTTCGAAGCCGATTTCAGGCCGATGAAGCTGGCCTTCATCGGTGGCACCGAACGCACGCGCATGAAGCTGCTGGTGGACGCCGACTCCGACCGCGTGCTGGCCATCCACATGATCGGCGCCGACGCGCCAGAGATCGTGCAGAGCCTGGCCGTCGCGCTGAGCGCGGGTGCCACCAAGGCTGACTTCGACCGCACGATCGCGATGCACCCGACGGCGGCAGAAGAGTTTGTGCTGATGCGTGCGCCGACGCGGGTGCTGGAGCCGCAGACGCTGTGAACGAGCCCAGCCTCAGCTGAAGAGCCGCCGCGCCGCCGCCGAACCCGCTGCCAGGTCGAGCTGCTCCAGCCGCTGGTACAGCTCGTCGATCTCTTTGCCGATGGCGTCGAAGGCGTGCAGGCTGATTGGCTGGCCCTGGTCGTCGGTGGCGGTGGCGTCCAGGTCGTCGGCCAGTTGCTTTCCCAAAAGATGCCAGGCCGGGAAGGGTTCGACGCTGGCGGGGGTCTGCGGCACGTCCAGCGCCAGCATGCAGTCGCGCACGACGGCCCCTTGGGGGTCTTCGGCCAGCGCGGCCTGTGCATCCACCGACAACACCAGCATCGGTGGCGCGCCGTCCTCCGGCGACGGCAGCACCCAGCGCCCCGGCACCGCGCCGCTGACCAGCCCCAGGCGGCCGGCCACCTGCGCCACGAAGCCCACCGACCAGGCCACGCCGTTGGTGCGCAGCGTGATCGACAGCTGCGCGTCCAGCGGCGCGGCCAGGCCGTCGAGTTCACGTGCGCGCGCCACCACTTCCAGCATGTCGGGGATGTCGGCGCTGGCGCCCACGGCATCGGCGAAGCTTTCCACCTTCTGCACGAACTCCGAATACTCGATGTCGTTCAGCGCGCCGCTGCGGTTGGCCAGTTGCACCCCGGCCTGCAGCTCGCCGTAGCGGCGGCCGGGTTGCAGCGCTTCCCAGGTGCCGGTTTCGGTGTCCAGGCCTTCGACGTAGAAGGGTTTGGTGCCGGCCCGGCGCGACGCAGGCAGGTGCTGCAGCGCTTGCTCGGCCGACAGCGGGGCGTCCAGCGCCAGCGGCACGATGGCGTCGATCAGCGCGTCCAGGCGCGGCACGCGTTTGTGCAGGCTGCGCAGGGGCGCAACGTCGTCATCGGCCAGCGTCGGCGTGGTGTCGGCAGCGTCGGCGTTGTCGGCGTTGTCCATCGGCGGCTCGGTGCGCTCGGGCCCGGCGACGGGCTCGAAGCCCTTGCGCGGCTGCGCGCGGCGCGTGGCCCACCACATCTGCACGGCCAGCGCCAGCAGCACCACAACGCCCAGGATCGCGAGTGCAGTGCCGAGTTTCATGGTCGCCTGTGGCTTGGCTTCAGACGCGCCGCAGAGTTGGCTTCACGCCGCCTCGGCCAGGCTCAGCGCGGACATCATGTCCACCGCCACGATGCGCGACACACCTTGCTCCTGCATCGTCACGCCGATGAGTTGTTCGGCCATCTCCATCGCGATCTTGTTGTGGCTGATGAAGAGAAACTGCGTCGCCTTGCTCATCTCGATCACCAGTGATTTGTAGCGCTCGGTGTTGGCATCGTCCAGCGGCGCGTCCACCTCGTCCAGCAGGCAGAAGGGCGCGGGGTTGAGCTGGAAGATGGCAAACACCAGCGCGATCGCCGTCAGCGCCTTTTCCCCGCCGCTCAGCAGGTGGATGGTGCTGTTCTTCTTGCCCGGCGGCTGCGCCATGACCTGCACGCCCGAGTCGAGAATTTCGTTGCCCGTCATCACCAGCCGCGCCGTGCCGCCGCCGAACAGGCTTGGGAACATGCGGCCGAAATGTTCATTCACCTGGTTGAAGGTGCTGGCCAGCAGGTCGCGTGTCTCCAAGTCGATCTTGTGGATCGCGTCCTGCAGCGTGGTCATGGCCTCGTTCAGGTCGGCGCACTGCGCGTCGAGGAAGGTCTTGCGGTCTTTCGATGCCGTCAGCTCGTCCAGCGCAGCCAGGTTCACGGCGCCGAGCGCGTTGATGTCGCGCGTGATGCGGTCGATCTCGGTCTGCAGGCCCCACAGCTTGACGCTGTCTCCTTCAATGTTAAGCGCCAGTTTCTCCAGGTTGACTTCGGCCGCCGTCAGCTGCTCCAGATACTGCGCGCCACCCAGTTGCGCCGCCTGCAGTTCAAGCTGCAGCTTGGTGATCTGTTCGCGCAGCGGGTCCAGGCTGCGCTCGAAGCCCATCTTCTGCTCGTCGGCGCGGCGCAGTTGCGCGCTCAGGTCGTCGTATTCGCTGCGTGCCAGGCCCAGCGACTGTTCACGGTCGAGCTTCAGCGCCAGTGCGGCTTGCAGGCCGCTCTGCGCGGCGTCGTCGTCGAAGCTGCCAAGTTCAAGCTGCAACTGTTCACCGGCCTGCACGTTGGCGGCGACCTGCGCTGCTGCCGTTTCGATGCTGCGTTGCAGTTCGCCCTGGCGCGCCGCCAGTGCACGGGCCTGGAAGCGCGCTTCCTGCGCCTGCCGCTCCAGGCTGCGCTGCTGCTCGCGCGCGTCGGCCAACTGGCGCTCGGCGGCGATGACGGCGTCGTCCAGTTCCGCGTGCCGCTCTTGCGTGGTGGCCAGCGCGATGTCGAGTTCTTCAAAGCGCGCTTCGCCGACGGCCTTGCGCTCTTCCAGCTGTTCCAGCTGCACGTCGATTTCGTTCAGCTCTTCAGCGAGCTGGTCGCGCCGTGTGGTGGCGGCCTCCAGCTGTTGCGTCAGGCGCAGCAGCTCGACGTTCAGCGTGTGGGCGCGCGTCTGCGCCTCGGCGGCCTCGCGGCGCGCGCTGTGCAGGCGCTGCGATGCGTCGGTGTAGGCGGCTTCCAGGCGCACCGACGCCGATTTGCTGTCGTCGGCAATCAGCGCCTGCGCGCGCTGCTGGCGCTGCAGGTTCTCGATCTCCTGCGCGCGCGCCAGCATGCCGGCCTGTTCAGAGTCGGGCGCGTAGAAGGCGACGGCGTGCTGGCTGACGGCATGGCCCTCCCGCGTCATGATGACCTCGCCGTGCGTCAGCTGGGCGCGCTGGGCGAGCGCCTCTTCCACTGAACTGGCGGTATAGACGCCTTCGAGCCAGTCGCCGAGCAAGGCCTTCAATCCCGCATCGCCCAAACGCAGCAGCTCGGCCAGGCGCGGCAGCGTCTGGTGCGTGGTGGGCACGCTGCCCGAGGGCAGCGCGTAGAAAGCCAGCCTGGCCGGCGGCGCGTCGGCCGCAAAGGCGCGCACGGTGTCCAGGCGGCCCACCGACAGTGCGTTGAGCCTTTCGCGCAGCGCCGCCTCGAGCGCGGTTTCCCAGCCGGCTTCGATGTGTACCTGCGTCCACAAACCCTGCAACCCGGTCAGGCCGTGTTTGTCGAGCCAGGGCTTGAGCTTGCCTTCGGTCTGCACCTTCTCTTGCAGCGCGCGCAGCGCTTCGAGCCGCGCGACGATGTCGGCCAGGCGAGCGGATTCGCGGTTCACCGCGTCCTGCGCGGCGCGGCGCTGTTCGTCGAGCTGCGGCACCTGTTCGTTCAACTCGTGCAGCCGCGCCTCAGTCACGTCGCGCGACTCGGTGGCGGCGGCGTCCTCGGTCTTCAGCAGGTCGATGCGCGCCAGGTCCGGCGCCTGCAGGCCCTGCTTTTCACCGCTGAGCTTTTCGCGCCGGCCCTTGAGCTGGCGCGACTGCTCTTCGATGTTGCGGCTGTCTGCGGCCAGCACCTGAATCTGCTGCTGCACCTGCGCCACCGCGCCGCGCTGCTGGCTGCTGGCGGCCTGCGCGGTGCGCACCGCTTCTTCGGAATCGGGCAGCGCCAGGCCCTGTTCTTCGGCCTGCGCGTGCAGCAGTTCGGCCTGCTCGTCGGCAGCGCCGATCTGCTCGGCAATGGCTTCGAGTTCACCCTTCGCGCCGTGCTGGCGCTCGGCCCATTGCGCGTTCTGCGTCTGCAGGTCAGTCAGCCTGGACTGCGCGCGGGCGCGGCCTTCGACGACGTAGCGGATGCGCTCTTCGAGCCGGCTCACCTCCAGCGCGGCTTCGGCCAGCACGCCCTGCTTTTCATGCAGCACGTCGTTGGCGGCGTAGTGGGCCTGGCGCACGTGCTCTTGTTCGGCTTCGACGTGGCGCAACTCGGCCAGCCGCGCTTCCAGCGCGGTGGCGGCCTCAGCCACGGCGGTCTTCGCGCGGTGCTCTTCGGCCGCCGCGTCGCGGTGTTTCAGAAACCACAACTGGTGCAGCTTCAGCGTGCCCTGCTCTTGCAGGCCGCGGTACTGGCTGGCTACTTCAGCCTGCTTTTCCAGCTTGTCGAGATTGCTGTTGAGTTCACGCAGGATGTCGTCCACGCGTGTCAAATTCTCGCGCGTGTCTTTCAGGCGGTTCTCGGTTTCGCGGCGCCGTTCCTTGTACTTCGAGACACCGGCCGCTTCTTCCAGAAACAGGCGCAGTTCTTCAGGCCGGCTTTCGATGATGCGGCTGATGGTGCCCTGGCCGATGATGGCGTAGGCGCGTGGCCCGAGGCCCGTGCCCAGAAACACGTCCTGCACGTCGCGCCGGCGCACGGGCTGGTTGTTGATGTAGTAGCTGCTGGTGCCGTCGCGCGTGAGCGTGCGCTTGACGGCGATTTCGGCAAAGGCGTTCCACTGGCCGCCGGCACGCGCCAGCGTGTTGTCGAACACCAGTTCCACACTCGCACGGCTGGCCGGCTTGCGCTGGCCGCTGCCGTTGAAGATGACGTCCTGCATCGACTCACCGCGCAGCTCACTGGCCTTGCTCTCGCCAAGAACCCAGCGCACCGCGTCCATGATGTTGCTCTTGCCGCAGCCATTGGGCCCCACCACACCCACCAGTTGGCCGGGCAGCTGGAAGGTGGTGGGTTCGGCGAAGGACTTGAAGCCCGAGAGCTTGATCTGGGTAAGGCGCATCGGCGGATTGGGCTGCCGCGCCGGTATGACGCGGGCGCGTGTAAGTGCTTGATTTGGATGGAAAAATGCGCTCCAAGGCAGGACGCAACAGGGGCCGGATGATAGCATCGCGCCCCCTGTGAAAAGCCCCCGCACTATGGCCAAGAAAGCTCTGAACCAACGCCTTGCCCCGGCCGTGCCGCCAAGCGTACCCAGCCGCGAACTGCAGGTCTTTCCGAACCCGGCGCCAGAACGCGACTACGTGATCCGCTTCGAGGTGCCCGAGTTCACCTGCCTGTGCCCGCTGACCGGCCAGCCCGACTTTGCGCACTTCACGATTCAGATCGTGGCCGACCAGCTGTGCGTGGAAACGAAGAGCCTGAAGCAGTACTTCTGGAGCTACCGCAGCGAAGGCGCCTTCCACGAAAAGGTCAGCAACACGATCGTTAGCGACCTCGTTGCCGCCATCAAGCCGCGTTTCCTGCGCCTGCATGCCGACTGGTTTGTGCGCGGCGGCATCCGCACTTTCGTCACCGTCGAGTATTGCAAGAAGGGCTGGAAGGCGGCGCCGGCCGTGGTGCTGCCGGGCTCATCGGCGTGACAGAGCCGGACCGTCCTGCGTATCAGAAGTTTGCCGTCGCCGTGCGCGCCAGCGCCATCGACGGCCACGGCGCTTTCGCCACTGAGCCAATCCCGCCGCGCCTGAAGATCGGCGAGATTCGTGGCCAGAGCATCAGCGTGCAGGACGCGCGCATCCGCGCCACGCGCACCGACCGCATCATGATCGTGGAGCTGTCAGCCAAACGCGCCATCGACTTCAGCCAGTCGAGCGACCCGATGCGCTACACCAACCACAGTTGCAAGCCGAATGCGCGCTTGTGCATCCGCCAGGGTCGGGTCGAGTTCTATGCGCTGCGCAGCATCGAGCCGGGTGAAGAGATCACCGTCGATTACGGTGAGACGCACCACGAAGGCCGCTTGCGCTGCGGCTGTGGCGCGGTGGGTTGCCGCGGCGCGTTGTAGCGCCGCGCTTCAGTTGAGCAGGGCGCGCAGCCTGTACAGCGCCTCCAGCGCCTCACGCGGGCTTAGCTTGTCGGGGTCGATGGCGGCCAACGCCTGGTCCACGGCCGAGGCTTCAGGCGCGGCTGCGGCGGGTGGCGGCGCGAACAAGTCCACCTGCGCCTGCCCCGCGTCGGCTTTGGCCTGCAACGCTTCCAGCGTGCTGCGGGCCTGGCGGATCAGCGCCGCTGGCATGCCCGCCAGCCGCGCCACCTGCACGCCATAGCTGCGGCTGGCCGGGCCGGGCTCGATCTGGTGCAGGAAGACGATGTCGTGCCCACTTTCAACCGCGCCCACATGCAGGTTGATGGCGTGTTCGTGCTTCGCGGGGAAGTCGGTCAGCTCGAAATAGTGCGTGGCAAAGAGCGTGAAGCTGCGGTTGCGGTCGTGCAGCTGGGTCGCGATGGCGCCGGCCAGCGCCAGGCCGTCGAAGGTGCTGGTGCCGCGGCCGATCTCGTCCATCAGCACGAGGCTGTGTTCGGTGGCGCCATGCACGATGGCCGCCGCTTCCGTCATCTCCACCATGAATGTACTTTGGGCGTTAGCCAGGTCGTCCGCCGCGCCGATGCGGGTGTGGATGGCGTCGATGGGCCCGAGCCTGCAGGCCGCTGCCGGCACGAAAGAGCCCATCGCTGCCAGCAGCACGGTCAGCGCCACCTGGCGCATGAAGGTGCTCTTGCCACCCATGTTGGGGCCGGTGATGATGAGCAAACGCGTCTTGGCGTCGAGCCGGCAGTGGTTGGGGATGAAATTCCCACCGCCGGTTTCCGCCAACCGTGCTTCCACCACCGGGTGACGCCCGGCTTCGATGTCGATGCAGGGGTAGGGCACGAATTCGGGCCGGCACCAGTTGAGCGTGGTGGCGCGCTCGGCCAGCGCCGCCAGCGCGTCCAGCGCGGCCAGTGAACGCGCCAGCGCCTGCAGTGTGGGCAGGTGCTGCTGCAACTCGTCCAGCAATTGCTCGTATAAAAACTTCTCGCGCGACAAGGCGCGTTCCTGCGCCGACAGCGCCTTGTCCTCGAAGGCCTTCAACTCCGGCGTGACGAAGCGTTCGGCGTTTTTCAGCGTCTGCCGGCGCTGGTAATCGGCCGGCACTTTGTCCAGGCCCGAGGCCGTGACCTCGATGTAGTAGCCGTGTACCTTGTTGAACTGCACGCGCAGGTTGTTGATGCCGGTGCGCGTGCGTTCGCGCTGCTCCAGATCCAGCAGGAAGTTGTCGCCGTGCTGGTTGATGTGGCGCAGCTCGTCCAGGTCTGCGTCAAATCCGCTGGCGATCACGCCGCCGTCGCGCAGCAGCACGGCGGGCTCTGCGGCAATGGCCCGCAACGTGTGCGCCAGCGCCGCATCGGGCGACAGCGCCGCGTGCAATTGCGCCAGCAGCGCCGTGCCGAGCGGCGCGTTCTGGCGCAGCGCCGGCAGGGCGGCCAGCGTCTCGCGCAGGCCCGCCAGTTCACGCGGGCGCACCTGGCGCAGCGCCACGCGGGCGGTGCAGCGTTCGACGTCGCTGACGCCGCGCAAGGCGTCGCGCAAGGCCTCGAAGCCGGTGCTGATGAACTGTGCGATGGCGCCGTGCCGCTCGCTGGCCGCGCTGCGTTCGCGCGCCGGGTGCGTGAGCCAGTGGCGCAGCAGCCGGCTGCCCATGCCGGTGCGGCAGCTGTCCAGCAAGCCCAGCAGCGTGGGCGCAGCGTCACCACTGTCGCCGCGCAGCGTCTGCACCAGTTCCAGGTTGCGGTGCGTGGCCGGCGGCAGGTCCAGCAAGTCTGCGGCGCGTTCGACGTGCAGCGTGCGCACATGGGCCAGCGCCTGGCCCTGCGTGTGTTCTGCATAACTCAGCAGTGCAGCGGCAGCGGCGTGTGCGGTTTTCAGGTCCTGGGCATTGAAGCCGGCCAGCGTGGCGACTTGCAACTGCTCGCGCAGCTTGCGCTCGCCCAGCGCGCTGTCGAACTGCCAGGCCGGACGCGCGGTGCGCGCGGTTTTGGCCTGCAACAGTGCGTCGGGCAGCGCGCTGCCGTCGTGCAGCATCTCGGCCGGGGCCAGGCGTGCGAGCCAGGTGGCCAGGTCGCGCTCGCCACATTCCGTCAGGCCGAGTTGTCCGCTGGACAGACCGAGCCAGGCCAGCCCCCACGTCACGCGGTGTTTGTACACCGCGACCAGCAGCGTGTCGGCGCGCTCGGCCATCAATTCGCTGTCAGTCACCGTGCCCGGCGTCACGACGCGCAAAACCTTGCGTTCGACCGGTCCCTTGGCAGTGGCCACGTCACCCACCTGCTCGGCCACCGCCACCGCTTCGCCGAGCTTGATGAGCCGCGCCAGATAGCCCTCAACGCTGTGCACCGGCACGCCGGCCATCACCACCGGCCCACCCGCGCTCTGGCCGCGTGTGGTGAGCGTGATGTCGAGCAGCCGGTTCGCCTTGCGCGCGTCGTCGAAGAACAGCTCGTAGAAGTCGCCCATGCGAAAGAACACGAGCGTGTCGGGGAAGTCGGCCTTGATGCGCAGGTACTGCGCCATCACCGGCGTGTGGGCGGCCAGGTTGGCGGGCAGCGGGCTGGGCGACGGGGGCGCGGCGGTCATCGGTGGCGCGGTGGTGGGGCGGGGTCGTAGGGCGGGGTGGCCGACATTGTGGCGGCTGTCTGCGCAGCGGATCGACGGGTTCGGCCCCGCGCTCGGCGCTGCAGGGCCAAGGGCGCCGGCGCAGCGCTCACAATTCGCTGCTTCATCCAGCGCGCAAAGCACCATGCCCATCCAGTGGTTCCCGGGTCACATGAACACGACCAAGAAGGCAATCGCCAAGCGCATGCCCGATATCGACGTGGTGATCGAATTGCTGGACGCGCGCCTGCCCGGTTCCAGCGCCAACCCGCTGCTGGCCGAGCTGACTGGCAGCAAGCCCAAGTTGAAGGTGCTGAACAAGCAGGACCTGGCCGACCCCGAGCGCACCGCCTTGTGGCTGGACCACTACAAGGCCCAGCCCGGCACCAACGCGCTGGCGCTGGACGCCAGCGTGGCCGCGCCGGCGCGCCAGCTCATCGACGCCTGCCGCGCGCTGGCGCCATTGCGCGGTGGCATGGTGAAACCGGTGCGGGTGCTGATCTGCGGCATCCCGAACGTGGGCAAGTCCACGCTCATCAACACGCTGATGGACAAGCGCGCGGCCAAGACCGGCGACGAGCCCGGCATCACGCAGATCGAACAGCAGATCGCGCTGGCCAGCGACTTCACGCTCTTTGACACGCCGGGCATGCTGTGGCCGCGCATCGTGGTCGAACAGAGCGGCTACAACCTGGCCGCCAGCGGCGGCATCGGTCGCAATGCCTACGATGAAGAAGAAGTGGCGATGGCCCTGCTGGCCACGGTGCGTGAACGTTATGCCGCCCCGCTGCAGGCGCGCTACAAGCTGGCGGATTTTTCAGCGCTCAGCGACGAAGCCCTGCTCGCCGACGTGGGCCGCAAGCGCGGCGGCCTGCTGCCCGGCGGCCGCGTCAACCTGCAAAAAGCCGCCGAGATCGCGATCAATGACTTCCGCACCGGCGCCTGGGGGCGCATCACGCTGGAGACGCCGGAACAGTTTGCGCAGTGGCTGGCGGCCGGGCGTGTCCTGGATGCCAAGCGGCAGGCCAGGCGCGACGCGCGGGCGCAGAAACCCGTGCCGCAGCGCGACGCGGCCAAGGGTCTGGGCGGTGGCGGGCCGGGTTGATGTGCTCTTCGATGAATTCGCCTGGAAGGTGGGCATCGAAGCCATCAAGGCAGCGGGCTTCAACCTGGACCAGAAGAACCCGCATGCCGGGCCTGAAGTCAGCCATGACCCGGACGAGTTGATGGCCGAATAGCGCCGCCTGCAGGCCGAAGCGCAGGGCATCCGCGACCAGCTCAAGGCCTTGCTCGGGGCTGCTTTGGCGAGACAATGGAGGTGCCCACCACGAGAGCCCTCCTTGCCCCTGATCAGCAGCTTCTACGGTGGCCTGGTCTACCTGTACTGGCTGGACACGCGCCAGCATCATCTGCCGCACATTCATGCGATGTACGCCGGTGACGAAGCCGTGTTTGGCATTGAAACTGGCGAAGTGCTGGATGGAAACCTGCCGCGACGGCAGACTCGGCTGGTACAAGCCTGGATCGAACTGCGCCGAGACGAGTTGATGGCCGACTGGTCATTGGCCGTCAAGGGCGAGCCGGTGTTCCCCATCGACCCCTTGAAGTAGGAGAGTGGCTGCCATGTATCCCCGCGTCACCGCTGTCACCGTTTTGGAAGACCATCATCTGCTGGTGAGTTTCGGCAACGGCGAACAGCGCCGCATGGACGTGCGGCCCTACCTGGCGTATGGCGTTTTTGCACGTCTGCGCGACGCGGCGTTTTTTTTGCTGGCGAGGCCCGACCACGGCACGGTCTGCTGGCCTGGTGGTATCGACCTCGATCCGGATTCGGTGTACCTGGAGAGCGTGTTGGTGGTCCATGCGGCTGCCGCGTGAGCGAGACGGCTGAGCCACTGGCTGCGCGCGAGCCAAGCGCCAGGTACCTGGCTGCGGCCGAGCCGGCGTTGGTGCGTGGGTTCGAGCTGCTGGCGACGGCTCGGGATGGCGTATCACGGTTGCGCGAGTTGATTGCCATGCTTGCAGTACGCGGAATGATCGACAACCCACGGAGCGCCACAACTGACACCGCGCCTTCGACCTGGTCAAACGGAACACTTGGCGATGTGGTTGCCGACAGCGAGGCAGGCTGGAGCCCGAGTTGCGAGTCGGGTCCACGCCCGGGCGATGACTGGGGGGTCTTGAAAGTCAGCGCAGTGTCGTGGGGCGAGTTCCGCAACGACGAGAACAAACGCTTGCCATCCCGTCTCGCTCCTCGCACTGCGCTCGCGGTATAGGAAGCGGACTTCCTGCTCTCGCCTGCCAATACGGCCGAGCTGGTTGCCCGCTCGGTCGTGGCTTTCAGGGTGCAGCCACGGCTCATGTTGAGCAAGATCATTCGACTGCGCTTTTCACCACAGGCGGACCCACGCTTGTTCAGTATCGTGAACAACGCACCTGATGCCCGGGCTTACTACGCTCGATCTGCTTCAGGCACCAGCAGTTCGATGAAGAACGTCTCGCGTGCCGTGGTGCTGGCCTTGCCTGTGCCACTTCCGCCCCTCGCCGAACAACACCGCATCGTCGCCCGCGTCGAAGAACTGATGAAGCTCTGCGACGCGTTGGAGCAAAGCGGGCGGCTGGCCGACGAGCAGCATGCGCGGCTCACGTCCACGCTGTTCGATGCCCTGGCCGCCAGCGAATCGGCGTATGCGCTGGCCGAGAACTGGCAGCGCGTCGCCGAGCACTTCGACCTGCTGCTCAGCTACCCTGAGTCCAGCGACGCCTTTGAACAAGTCATCACCTAACTTGCAGTGGCTGGAGTGCTGGTGGGACCTGGTCGAGTTGACAGCAAATGCAAGCAAGGCACATTGGGTGAGTTTGTTGATTTTTTCAACGGCTACGCCTTCAGGAGCGAATGGTTCCGCCCAACAGGTGTTCGGCTCATCCGCAATGTGAATGTCGCGCCCGGTTCTTTGACGTGGGCCGACGCAGCGTGCGTTGAGCAATTCGTGGCCAACGAGTTGTCTCGCTTCGCGCTGTCCGCGGGCGACATCGTCCTCTCGCTTGATCGCCCGATAATTTCGACGGAATTGAAGTGCGCCGTCATACAGCAGCAAGATTTCCTGTGTTTGCTACTTCAGCGGGTTGCCAGTTTGAAGCCGCTGGCAAGCGCCCTGTCTCGCGACTACCTTGAACTCTGGCTGGACTCGCCGGAGTTCGTCGGGCGCATTGACCCCGGGCGCAGCAATGGAGTGCCGCACATATCGACGCGACAGCTTCAGGCAATTCCGATTGCGCTTCCGCCCTTGGGCGAGCAACACCGGATCGTCGCCCGATTCGAAGTACTCCGCCGCCTCTGCGCTGACTTGCGCCAGCGGCTCACAAGGGCACGGGAAACCCAGTCTCGCCTGGCTGACGCGCTGGTCGCCAAACTCGCCTGAGCTTTGTCGCGCTGAGCAAAGCCAAAGACGCGGTAGCTCTGCGCAGCCGAGGCTGCCGCTACCTGAGCCCTTCCAGCTGCACCGCCACCCGCAGCATCACGTCCTGCACCTGCGCCAGTTCCGCCGCCGACACCTGCGCTGCCATGGCTGCCACCACAGCCAGCTGAATTTGCTGCGCCTGCTGCGCCAGCGCCAGGCCTGCGGGTGTGAGCGACAGGCGCTTCAGCCGCGCGTCCACCGCATCGGCTTCGCGGGCCAGCAGGCCTTGCTGTTCCATGCGCGCCACGAGCATGCTGACGCCGCTCTTGGCCACGAAGCAGCGCACCGCCAGTTCCTGCTGCGTCATGCCGGGGGCGGTGAGCAGGTTGACGAGTACCTCGTGTTCGCCCAGCCGCAAGCCGATGTCCGCCAGGCGCGCGGTCATGACAGCGGCGCACAGGTTGTAGGCGCGCACGACAGCCAGCCAGGACTGCGTGGCGTTGGCCAGCGCGCTGCGCGAGGTGGAAATCCTGGTCGCCATGGAGTCCTTGCAGATGGTTCAAGGTTGAACTAAGATGTTCAGAATTGAACCAAGTGTAGCGCCATGAACCTCTACCTCCGACTGCTCTGGACCCTGCTGCGCGCGGGGCGCGCGCCCCCCCAGCGAGCGCGGGAGATGCTGCGGCGCCCCCAGAGCCTGGAGCGCAAACAAAAAAACAAAAAAAACCCC
>JANNGN010000042.1:0-5661 GCA_031403895.1 Rubrivivax sp.
GGCACCTGCACCTTCTATGGCACCGCCAACAGCAACCAGATGCTGCTGGAAGCGATGGGCCTGCATGTGCCGGGCGCGGCCTTCGTGCACCCGCATGCAGAACTGCGCGAAGCGCTCACGCGCGAGGCCGTGCGCACGGCGCTGGCCATCACTGCAGGCGGCGAGCACTTCACGCCGATCGGCCGGCTGGTGGATGAAAGGGTGATCGTCAACGCCATGGTCGCGCTGCTGGCCACAGGCGGCAGCACCAACCACCTGATCCACTGGGTGGCGGTGGCGCGTGCGGCCGGCATCCTGATCGACTGGACCGACTTCGCCGAACTCTCGGCCGCCACGCCGCTGCTGTCGCGTGTCTATCCGAACGGCAGCGCCGATGTGAACCAGTTCCAGGCCGCCGGCGGCCCCGGCTTCGTGCTGCGCGAGTTGATGCACAGCGGTGGCCTGCACACCGACGTGGCGACCGTCAGCGAACGCGGCTACGCGGCCTATGCCGAGGTGCCTGCGATCGACGGCACAGCCCTGCGCTGGAACGCCTTGCCCGCCGTTTCCGGCGACCGCAGCATCGTGCGCCCTGCAGCGCAGCCGTTCTCGGCCAGTGGCGGCCTGAAGCTGCTGCAGGGCAACCTGGGCCGCAGCGTCATCAAGACTTCGGCCGTGCCGGATGACCGCCATTTCATCGAAGCACCGGCGGTGGTGTTCAGCAGCCAGGAAGCGCTGCTGGCCGCCTTCAAGGCCGGCGAACTGGAACGCGACTGCGTCGTCGTCGTGCGCTTCCAGGGCCCACGCGCCAACGGCATGCCCGAACTGCACAAGTTGACGCCGCCGCTGGCTGTGCTGCAGGGCAAGGGCTTCAAGGTGGCACTCGTCACCGACGGCCGCATGAGCGGCGCCAGCGGCAAGGTGCCGGCCGCCATCCACGTCAGCCCTGAAGCGCTGGCCGGCGGGCCGCTGGCCAAGGTGCGCACTGGCGACCTCATTCGCCTGGACGCCGATGCGGGTGTGTTGCAGGCGCTGGTGGACGACGCGACCTGGGCCGCCCGCGAGCTGGCCACGCTGGAACCCGAGCAGGCCGAAATCCACGCCCATGACCTCGGCCGCGAACTCTTCGCCGGCATGCGGCGCAACGTGAGAAGCGCCGAAGAAGGCGCCATCACCTGGTTGTGAATCTCTGACTCCGAACACCATGAACAACACGCTTGAACTTGCTTCGTTCGGCCCCGTCATCCCCGTCATCGTGATCCAGCGCCTGCAAGACGCCGTGCCGCTGGCGCAGGCCCTGGTGGACGGCGGTGTGCGGGTGCTGGAAGTGACGCTGCGCACAACCGTGGCGCTGGCTGCCATCGAAGCCATCGCACGCGCCGTGCCGCAGGCGATCGTCGGTGCCGGCACCATCCGCAGTGCCGCCGACGCACGCGCGGCCAAGGACGCCGGCAGCGCCTTCGCCGTCAGCCCGGGCTACACCGCAGCAGTCGGCGCCGCCTGCCGGGCCGCCGCGTTGCCGCTGCTGCCCGGCGTCGCTACAGCCAGCGAGGTGATGGCGGCGCAGGCCGACGGCATCCACTTCCTGAAGTTCTTCCCGGCCACGGCGGCCGGCGGCATCCCGATGCTGAAGGCGCTGGCGGGGCCGTTCCCCGATGTCGTGTTCTGCCCCACCGGCGGCATCACGGCCGAGACGGCGGCGCAGTTCCTGGCGTTGCCCAACGTCAAGGTCTGCGGCGGCTCGTGGCTGACGCCGCAAGACGCCGTGCTGGCCGGCGACTGGGCACGCATCACGCAGCTGGCGCGCGCGACCTTTGCCTTGCGCGGCTAGTCAGCGCTGGGTGGCCGGGCACCGGGTGGCTCAGTCCGGCCGTTCGATGAGCTCGATCTTGTAGCCATCGGGGTCGGTGATGAAAGCGATGACGGTGCTGCCGCCCTTGACCGCACCGGGCTCGCGCGTGATGGCACCGCCCAGGGCCGCAGCGCGTTCGCGCACGGCGGCGCAAGTGGCGGCCACATTCGGCACGCCGATGGCGATGTGACCGAAGGCGGTGCCGATCTCATAGCACTCGACACCGTGGTTGTAGGTCAGCTCGATCTCGGCGTGCTCGGGGTTGCGGCCATAGCCGACAAAAGCCAGGTCGTACTTCTGCTCGGGCCGCTCGGTGGTGCGCAGCAGCGTCATGCCCAGTACCTGGGTGTAGAAGTCGATCGAACGTTGGAGCTGGCCAACGCGCAGCATGGTGTGCAGAAGTTTCATGGCGATGTACACGGGCGGTGGCGGCACATGCCGCAATCGCCAAGGCTACCCGCTGCTGCGGCCCCGTGCCGCCGCAGCGCGGATGGACTGACGAAGAGAAGGAAGAAAGCAGGGTCGCCCGCACGCTTGCAAGTGGCCCGCCAGCGCGTTTGCCCGCCCCCGCAGCCAGGGGGTGCGGTACACAGACGGACTCGCATTTCTCTACCATCCGCAGACGTTGGTTTGGCGCTCCACGGCCTTCGCCCGGAACCTGCTCAAACCCAGCCTCTGAATCAATTCTGGAGTCATCGATGCATCTATCTCGCCTGGCCCTTGCTGCGCTGGCCCTGGCCGCCGCAACCGCACACGCCGCGCCCACGCGTGAAGTCTCTGGCAGCTACAACGGCACCACCTGGATTGCGCAAAGCACCGTGGTGGGCCAGGTCTCCACCGGCACGCTGGCCTCAGGCGGCAGCGCGCTGTACACGGCGCCAATGCCGCAGTACAGCGGCGTGGTGGCTCTGATCATGAATTACGCCGCCGGCAGCTTTATCTGCTCGGGCACGCTGCTGCCCGACCGCCAGTCGATCCTGACCGCGGGCCACTGTGTGACCGATGGCCCGACACTGGCCAACCCGATCTCGACCACCGCCTTCTTCTATGGCGGCAGCAACCCCGACACCGTGGTGCCGAACAACATCTTGGCGACGGCAGTGTCGGTGTCGCAGTATTTCGTCAACCCCGGCTACACCGGCCAAGTGGTTGACCAGAACGACATCGCCGTGTTGCGGCTGTCAGCGCCGGCACCGGCGTTTGCGGCGTCCTACCAGCTCTACACCGGCGCCGACCTGACTGGGCAGGACTTCAACCTCGCGGGCTACGGCCGGCGTTCAAACGCCGGCGGTTCGGTCGGGGCCAACCTGGGCACCGGCATCCTGCGCCAGGGCGACAACCGCTTCGATTTCCGCTTTGGCGATGCCGACTGGGGTGGCTTCTGGAACGGCTTCTTCGACGACCCGAGCCTGCCCACGGCCCAGGTGGCCTATTCCTACCTGTCCGACTTTGACAACGGCACTGGCGCGCGCGATGCCAGCGGCATCCTGGCCGCCGACTTCGCCCTGACCGGCCCCAAGTACAACAATCTTGGCCGCGGCGCCACAGAGGCCGGCACGGCCGGTGGCGACTCCGGCGGCCCGCAGTTTGTCGGCGGCAGCATTGCGTCGGTCACCTCGTATGGCCTGAGTTTCGGCACCGCTTATGGCGACCTGGACGCAAGTCTCAACAGCAGCTTCGGCGAATTCAACGGCTTTGTGCCGGTGAACATCCACGCCGCTTTCATCAACGCGTCCCTGGTGCCGGAACCCGGAAGCTACGCGATGATGGCGATGGGCCTGCTCGCCGTCGGCGCCTTCGTGCGCCGCCGCCGCACCTGAAACGCGCGCAGCGCATCACGCTTCGGCATCACGCAAGGCGCCGGCTGCTGAAGCCGGCGCTTTTTTCATGGCGGCGTGCAGCAGCGGCCCGGCGGGTCAAACCGGCACCGTGTAGTTGAGTGTCATGCGGCCGCCATCGACGACCACGATCTCGCCGGTGATGTAGGTCGATGCATCGCTGAGCAGGAAGGCGGTGACGTCGGCGATCTCGCTCGGCTCTCCCAGCCGCTTCATGGGCGTGCGGCTCAGGATGCGCAGTTTGGCGTCTTCGCTGGTCAGCACGGCGCTGCGTGCGAGTTCGGTGGCGATGGTGCCGGGCGCTACCGCATTGACGCGCACGCCCTGGTCGGCCAGCGACAGCGCCATCACCCGCGTGAGCTGGTTGATGGCGCCTTTGCTGGCGTTGTAGCTGGCGATGGTGGGGATGGCCAGCGTGCCGTTGACCGAGCTCATGTTGACGATGGCGCCGCGGCCGTGTTTCACCATTGCGCGCGCCACCGCCTGGCCGACCAAAAAGCTGCCTTTCAAGTTGACCGCAATCACGGCGTCCCAGTCGGCCTCGGTGATGTCCAGGAATGGCGCGGCCTTGAAGATGCCGGCGTTGTTGACGAGGCCATCGACGTGGCCGAAGTGCGCCAGCGTGGCGGCCAGTGCGGCATCGACATCGGCTTTCAGCGCCACGTTGCAGTGCAGGTACAGCGCCGCCGTCCGGTTTGCGGTGGCGCTGTTCAACTCGGCCGCCAGCGCCTGGCCGGGCGCGTCGGCCACGTCCCACAGCGCGACGGCAGCGCCGTCCTTCACCAGCCGCCGCGCGCAGGCCTCGCCGATGCCTTGGGCCGCGCCCGTGATCACCACCACGCGGCCAGCGAGCCCGAAATGCACACCGGATGGAGCGGACGAATGCGCGGATGAACTCATGGAAGGACCTGTCGCTGTGGCAAAGGGGCGGCAGTGTAGCGCCGCGTCCCCGGCCAGTGGCTGCGCCGTGTTCAGTCGCGGTCGAGCCAGACCGCCATGCCCTGCGCGTTGAGTTCGAGGTCGATCGCCAGCAGCTCGGCAATCTGCGCCGGCGTGTGGGCGCAGCCGTGCGCTTGCAGGCTGCGCAGGAAGATGTCGAGCTGCCCGCGCTTGAGCGCTTCGTGCCGGCCCTCGACGTGCTGCAGGCTGCGGCCGAGTGCGCTCAACTCGGCCAGCAGGTCAAGCAGCAAGCGGCCCAGGCGCGGCACATCACCGCCGCCGCCGACGCGGCTGTAGTGGGTCAGGTACATGCAGTCGGGCTCGAAGGACAGCAGCCTTTCTATCGACGCCTGCAGCGCCAAAGGGTCGAACTGCACGGGTGTGGACGTGGGCACGATCCAGGGCCCCGCCGCAGTGTCGAATTCGCGGTAGCTCAGGCCGAAGGTGTCGCCAGTGAACCAGCCGCGCGAGGCGGCGTCCCAGATGCAGTGGTGGTGGCGCGCGTGCCCCGGCGTGTCGGCCAGCAGCAGCGGCCGGCCGGCCAGATCGATGCGCATGCCGTCGCGGCTCAAGTCCACCCGCTCGGCCGGCACCGGCACCAGGCTGCCGTAAGAGCGCGCCATCTCTTCGGCGCCATACACCGCCGTCGCACCCGCCCACAGCTTGGCGGGGTCGATCAGGTGCGGAGCGCCGCGCGGATGCACCAGCAGACGAGCGTTAGGCAGGTGGTCCATCAACAGGCCCGCACCGCCGGCATGGTCCAGGTGAACGTGGGTCGGGATCACGCGCTCGACGGCATCCCGCTCGATGCCCAGCGCAGCCAGTGCGGCCAGCAGTCGCGGCACGGCATGGTTGGTGCCGGTGTCGATGAAAGCGGCGCGGCCGCCATGGACGATGAGGTAGGCGGCGTCGAAGTGGTCGCGGTGAAACGCGGTGTCGATGGCGTAGATGCCATGGCCCAGCGTTTCAACATAGGCGGGCAGGGCGGTGGGGGCGGTGGGGTCAGTGGCGTGCATGGCCACCATTTTGCCCGCGCTCGCGCTCGCGCTTACG
>JANNGN010000043.1:0-3149 GCA_031403895.1 Rubrivivax sp.
TGGGTGCGCCCGAGCGCATCGAGAAGGTCGGGCACGCCGCTCTCGTCGGCATCGGCCACAACGAAGCGCGCGTCGTCGATGGCCAGCACGTGCTGGTAGGCCGGGCTGCGTCGCGGCGCCTGGCGAAAGTACGCTGCCAGCGCGTTGCGCTCAATGCTGCTGAAGCCCAGCAAGGCCACCTGGATGGGTACGGACATCAGTGGGAGCCAGGCGCCCGTCGGGCTTGCGGCCGGGCCCGCGCCGGGGCGAGTTGCGGCGCCAGAGCAGGCGCTATCGGTGCAACCCCGTGGTCACAAGGGCGGTTGGCAGGCAGGGCGGCAAGAGACATGGTGGATGGATAACATGGCCGGCTTCAACCCGCCCTCACCGGAGTGTCGCAGCCATGGCTGAACTTTGCATCGGCGATTTTGACGCCCAGACCATCACCGGCCAGCAGGTCAAGCTGTCCAAGTACCAAGGCCAGCTGCTGCTGATCGTCAACACCGCCAGCCAATGCGGCTTCACGCCGCAGTTCGCCGGGCTGGAAAAACTTTGGAAGACCTACGGCGAGCGCGGCCTGGTGGTGCTGGGATTCCCGAGCAACCAGTTCGGTGCCCAGGACCCGGGCAGCGACGAGCAGATCGCGTCGTTTTGCGAGCTCAATTACGGCGTTAGCTTTCCGATGATGAGCAAGATCGAAGTCAATGGCGGCGGCGCGCACCCGCTGTACCAGTGGCTCAGCAGCGAGGCCCCGGGGCTGCTGGGAAGCAAGGCAATCAAATGGAACTTCACCAAGTTCCTGGTCGGTCGCGATGGCCGCGTGATTCGGCGCTATGCGCCGCAGGATGCACCGGCCGGACTGGCCGCCGACATCGAGTCCGCATTGGCGGCTTGACGCAGTGTGCTGCCGACTGTCGTGACCTGCACCGTGCCTGCGGGCCTGACTGACAGCAGCGGCAGCAGCGGCGCTACCGGCGCCAGCGGCGGTGGCAGCAGCAGCAGCAGTAGCAGTAGCAGCAGTAGCAGCAGTAGCAGCAGTAGCAGCGGCGCCACCGACCCGACCGACGCCAGCGACGCCAGCGACGCCAGCGACGCCAGCGGCACCAGCGGCACCAGCGACCTCAGCGACCTCAGCGACCTCAGCGACCTCAGCGACGCGACCGACGCGACCGACGCCAGCGACGCCAGCGACGCCAGCGACCCCGCCGCAGCGCTGGCCGGTGGCCCCAGCGCCGCTGCGCCCACACGCCGGCGCCAACGATTCGAGCGCTTTGCCGACATCGAGTGCCGCGACGCCCCGCTGTACCTGACGCTGTGCCGACTGCTGGCGCAACGCCCGCAGGCGCTGGCCTGGTTGGACGCGGCCGAGCCGATCCAGCGACGACCCAATCTGCTGCTGGCGGCGCTGCACGAGCGCGTGCTGGCCGGGGCGGGCGCTTCGCTGGCGGCGTACTACCCCAGCGTGGGCGGCACGCGCCTGCCCGACACCGATCTGCCTGCGGCACTGGACAGCCTGCTGGCGCAGCAGGGCCCGGCGCTGCAATCGCTGCTGGCAACGCGCACCACTCAGACCAACGAGATTGGCCGCTGCGCCGTGCTGTGGCCGGCGCTGTCGGTGATCAGCGTGCGCTGTGAAGGCCGCGCATTGGCGCTGCTTGACTTCGGCTGCAGCGCCGGGTTGAACCTCGGCGTGGATCACTTCCGCTACGACTACGGCAGCATGCACCTCGGCGCGGCAGCCTCGCCACTGACACCTGCCATTGCCTGCCATGCGCTGCCCGGGGCGATGCCGCCTGCCGGCCCGACGGCGCGGATCGCCTCGCGCCTGGGGATTGACCCGGCGCCGGTGGACCTGCGCGACGAGGCTGCGCTGCGTTGGCTGCGCGCCTGCCTCTGGCCGCCTGACCACGCACGGCGACAGCGCTTTGAGCAGGCCGTGGCCATCGTGCGCAGCGCCGGCTGGCCGGTGCGGCAAGTCGACGATTGCCTTGCCGGCATCGAACCCTGGCTCAACAGCTTGCCTGCCGACGTGCAGCCGGTGCTGTTCAACAGCTGGGTGCTGACCTACATCGAGCCCGACACCCGGCGCCGGCTCATCGGCGCGCTGCGCACGCTGGTGCAGCGCCGCAGCCTGGCCTGGCTCAGCGCCGAAGGGCCCTGGCTGAAGATGGGCCCGGCCGCGCCGCCACCGCCCGGCGATGCACAGGTCAGCGACGCCGAATTGGCCAACGCCACGCAGTGGTGGTTGACGTTGCCGGGCGCGAAGTTGGAAAGCCAGCTCCAGCCCGGCGCCGAGCTGTTGGCGCGCAGCCACGCACATGGGCGATGGCTGGCCTGGGCCGGACAATCCCGCACTGGACAGCGCCCCCGGCTGCGCTCGAAGTCACCACCATAGCTAACACACTACATCAGCGAGCTATCGCGCTCGTCCAGACAATCAAGCTGTACACAGAAGACCAAATCTCGATCTCCAGCCATGTGCTTGAAACACAAGGCAAGCTCGGGCCGTTGAGCGGCGGAACATCAGGCTGGGCCGCGCCTAAGGACCCGTCCCGCAATGACTTGAACATTTGGCTCGTTGGTCTCGGGCGCGCTGCGTCGTTGCGTACCGCTTGTGTGGCTCGCCACACGGCGCGCTCCGCGCCTAGCATCGCGTCCCGATCCAGCGGCCAACTGTCCAAGTTATTTTTGCGCGGGCCCTAACTTCAGCCGAATCACAGTTGCGAATTGAGCAACGAAGCGAATCGCTCGGCGAGCCGCTCTTGCCATGGCCGCTCGCTCCACTGGGCATGACTGATGGCACGCGCGAGGCCCAAGTCGATCTCGAAGATGGCTGTTTGTTGCTTGGCGAATTCGGCGTCGTAGATGTTGAGTGTGGCCTCGTCGTTGAGCCGGAACGAACGGTTATCGAAATTGGTGGAGCCCACTGAAACGAGCACGCCGTCGACGATCATCACCTTGCAGTGAAACATGGTTGGCCGGTACTCGGCGATTACCGCGCCAGCGGCCAGCAGCGGGCCCCAGGTGGCGCGCGAGGCGCTGCGCACGGTATCGCTGTCGATATGCTCTCCGGGCACGACGATGCGCAACTTGACGCCGCGTTGCATGGCCTCGACCAAAGCGCGCACTGCCAGCTCATCTGGCACAAAGTAGGACGCCGAAAGATCGAT
>JANNGN010000044.1:0-4409 GCA_031403895.1 Rubrivivax sp.
CTGAAGACCTCCAGCGTGCGGTCCAGCGCAGCACGCTGCGGCACAAACAGCGCACGCAGCGTTCGCGGGTCGGCGCCGGGGCGGCGCACGGTAACAAACAGGCGGCCGCGTGTGACGGCTTGCGCCACCGAGCCGCCGCTGCCCGCCGATGCCGCCGAGCCCACGCAGCTGGCATCGGGCAACACTTCGGGCGGTACCAGCGGCTCGGCGCCGCCAGCGGCTGATGCGGCGGGGGCGCGCCAGACCGCCCCCGTCAGCAACTGGCGCAGCGTGCCGTTGACGGGCGGCTCGGCCTGCGTGAACACGCTGGCCAGGAAGTCGCGCTGGTCATTGAACAGCGGCAGGCCGCCCAGGCCTTGCAACATCGAACGCGACAGCTCCATCCGCAGCGAGCCTTCGCCAATGCGCGCCGCTTCGATCAACTCGGCCGCACGCAGCAGCGAATCGAGAGTGCTGCCGGCATCGCCCACCGCGGTTTGGCTCTGGCTGAGCGTGGCCCGGTTGGCACGGTTGCCGGCGTCAAACAGCAGCTCGGCGCGGCGCATCGTCGGGCCCTGCACGAAGACCGAAAACAGCGCCGTCGGCAGCAGCGCAAACAGCACCGTGGACGCCACCACCCAGCGCGCGCTGCGGCGGGCCCGGCCTTCACGCAACTGGCGTTCGGCCAGCCGCAGTTGCGACGCGGCGAAGAATGCATCGAGCTCGCTTTCATGGCGCGCCAGCCGCACGGCGTCGCGGTCCAGCGCCAGGAAGCGGCGCCAGGTGCCGCGTTTGTCGGCCATGCGCAGGCGCTGCGCAAAGCCGCTGTCGCCCAGGCGGCGCAGCTCACCGGCTTCAAGCAGATAGTCTTCGGTGCGTGCGCCCAGCGACCAGTCGGCGCACTTGCGCAACACGCCCAGGAACTCGTCGAAGTGGGCCGACTCGGCGTCGATCAGCGCGCGAAAGCGCGACCAGCCGCGGATGAACGATTCGTGCGACACCTTCAGCGTCACGCGCGTCGGGTCTTCTTCGTCCCAGAACAGGTAGTCCACAGAACCGAGAAAGCCCTCGGCGATGAGCGCACGCAGGTCGGCGCGCGCTGCACCCGGGCCCAGCAATTGCGCACCGGTATCGACATCGATGCGCTGCTGCGAATACAGGCCCGTGTTGGGGTCTTTGAAGGCGAGGTGCCTGAACAGGTTGTCGAACTGTTCGCGCTTGGGCGGGTCGTGCCACTGGTACAGCGCTTCGGGCCAGTTCTCGACGCAGGCGCGCAAGGTGTTGACCTTGTCGGAAAGCGGCGCGCCGTCGCCGCGCGCGGCGGCGTTGACGGCGCGCACAAGGTCGCCCATGGTGATGCGCGACGGCACCGCCACGTCCATCTCTTCACGTTCGAGCGCGGCTTCCCACAAGCGCGCCAACAGGTGCTGCAGCAGCGGCAGGTGGTCGGGGTCGTGCGTGATGGCCTGCACGTCGCGCAGCAGCCGCTCGAGCACGGCGTCTTCGAACACCACCTGTTCGGGCAGCGGCAGCGCGGGGTCGTTGCTGCGTGCGGCCAGGCGAAGGAACCGTTGAGCCGGGCCGATGATGGCGCCGCGCAGTTCTTCGGTGTCCAGCCGCCGGATCAGGTACGAGGACTTGTTGATGGCGTCGGGCAGCTCCAGGAATGCAGCGCAGTCGTTCAAGTGCTCGCTGCGCATCGTGAGCACGACGTGGCAGCGTGGATGCGGGCTGAAGAAGTGGTCGAGCACACGCTCCACCAGCAGGCTGGCGTCGCTGACGTCCTTGTTGGTGGGGTGGAAGATTTCCTCAAACTGGTCCAGCACGAAGAGCACGCGCGCTTCGCCCGGGTCGGGGCCGGGCGGCACCGCCAGATCGGCGCCGTAGGTGTCGAGCAGGCGTGCAAAGCCGGCCTCCTGGCGGAACACGGCTGCGATTTTTTCGATGCGCTCGGCATCGGCCTGGTCGCTGCTGCACGGGATCAGCAGGCTGGCAAAGCGACGCGCCAGTCGCGTGACGGGTGAATGGCGGCGCGCCGTGCTGTCCTCGGCAGACACGTTGGTGCCCGGCGTGCAGGTCATGGGCAGCCACAGATCGCCAGCACCCGGGATGCCGTGGCTGCGCAGTTCGGGCACCACACCGGCGTGGATCAGGCTGCTCTTGCCTGATCCCGAACCGCCAAGCACGGCCACAAACTGCGTCTGCCGCAGATGCTCGATGACCTCGCGCACCTGGCGTTCACGGCCGAACAGCAGCGCGGCTTCGAAGTCGAGGAAAGGCCGCAGGCCGGGGTACGGTTCGCGCGGCAGTCGGCCGCGGGCGTCATGGTTCCAGGGCTTCATGCAGACGCCTTCATGGCAGCACCTTCAAGTCACGCTGCCGCCGGCGTTCATGCACCTGCCGCAGGAAGCGCTTGAGTTCATCGCGTTCGGCCTCAAGAACATCGATGTTTTCTACGTCGGTGGCGTCAAAACGCAGCACCTTCCAGCCCCAGGCGGGAATGGGTTCGGTGGCCTGCTGCGGTGGCATCAGATAAGCCACGATGCCGGGCGGCGCGTCGCGCCCGGGGCTGAGCTTGTTTTCGACCTTGTTGATCTGCGCCACCAGCGCGTCCGAAGTCTTGCGGCCCCAGAGCAGGATCACGCCGTCGGCGTCGTCGAGGTCTGGAAACTGGTCGATTCTCTCCAGCGGCAGGCCCCGGGTGCGCAGCCGCAGCGGCGCCGCGCCATCCGCCGACAGTTCGCTGCAGACGGCGTCCCACTTCGCGCGCAACTGGTCGCCCAGCGGCTGCCAGAGGTCGGGTTCGTGGTGGTTGCTTTCGATGTAGATGCGAACGCCAGGCGCAGCGGCGGCATGCGCGGCCGGCGCCTGCGTGCTGCGCAGCGCGTGCAGGCGCTGGGTCAGCGTCTGCACATCGAGCGCCTGCGCACCAAGGCTCGCGACGTAGGCGGCAGCGCCGGGGCGGGGCGCCGGAGTTCCAGGCTCTCGCAGCGGGGCAAGCGAGGGGTCAAGCGCGGGGTCGGGCGCGGGGTCGGGCAGCGGGTCGGGCAATGGGTCGGTGGCGGCGCGTTCCGGGCTCAGATCGAGCCAATGCACATGGTCCGCCGGTCGGCCGCGCCGCAGCCAGGCTTCGTGTTGCACCTGCAGATGGCCGCCAAGCGCGATCGAGCCCATCAGCAGCGGCGCAGTGTCGAAGGCCAGCACCAACTGGTCGGCGCTGTCGAAATCGGCGAAGTCGTTGAAGACGGCGTCCTGCAGCAGCATGCTCGCCGGCTGGCCGGCGGCGCTCAGGGCGACGAGCGCGGCGCGCGCGGCGGGCTCGCACAGTGGCGCCACAAAGCCGAACAACACACCCGCAGCGGGGGGCACGGCAGATGCCGCGAATAGCGCAGACGCTGACAACGCAGCCGGCGCCGCCACCGTGCGCGCCATGATGGGCGCGGGCGCATTGGCAGTGACCTTGAGCTTTTCCGCCAGGTCGCCGCGCAGCCTGATGAAGGGGTCGCGAAAGGCCGGCGCCACCAGGCCCGGGCCCATGTAGATGTCGATCGGCCGGTTGCGGTCGGCGGGGTAGAAGAAGGGCATCCAGACCTGCTCGCCGCCCGGCAGCAGTTGCTGCCAGGCGGTGCCGCCGCAGACGCTGACGATCGCGCTTTCCGACAGCGCCAGCACATACAGCCGTTCGCGCAGGCCTTGTTCACCGAAGAGCGTCTTGAAGTATTCGAGCTCGCGCAGACACCACTCACTTTGCGCGTAGTTGTCGTGTACGACGATGATCATCGCGAAAGAGTCTTCCACTGCCTGCCGCAGTTTTTCACTGAGCAAGCCGCCGACGGGGCCGTTCTCGCTGGACAGGTGGCTGGGCGGCAGCCGCAGGCCGCGCAGCAGTGCGCTCAAGCTGCGGTCGAGTTCAATGCGGAAGTCGCTGACCCAGTTGAACCAGGCCTCGTCATCGGCATGCGCGTAGCTGATGAAAGCGCAGTACTTGCAGTCCTTGAGCGGCTTCATGCCCGGGCTTGCAGCGTCAGCTTCATGCACCACGCCGCGCGGGCATGGGCCGCCGGCTTGGCAATGAAGGGGTGTGCCGCAGCAGCTGTGCGGTCAAGGATCGGTGCAATCACGGCGGCCGATCCTAGGTGTGCAGGGCACCCTTGTAAAGACGCACGCCCCCCTAGCGCGACGCCGACAGCGCACGCACGCGCCAGGCAACCAGGCTCGCCGAGGCCACACCCGTCATCAATGCAACGGACGCACCGGCAAAGACGCCGCCGCTGTGGCCGCGGTCCAGCAGCCAGCCAAAGACCGGCGCGGCCAGCGCGAAGCCGAGGTCCAGCCCCGAATAGACGCTGCCGTAAACACGCCCGGTGGCACCCGGCGGCGCGGCGCGTTTTATGAGCATGTCGCGCGAAGGCCCGGCCAGCCCCGTGCCC
>JANNGN010000045.1:0-5016 GCA_031403895.1 Rubrivivax sp.
GACGCCGTGCAGCGCAGCCTGCCGCGCCTGCGCGGTGCCTACGCCATCGCCGTGTTCTGCCGCGACGAGCCGCTGCGCGTGGTGGGTGCGCGCCAGGGTTCGCCGCTGGTGCTGGGCGTGGGCGAACAGGGCGCGGGCGAGAACTTCCTGGCGTCCGACGCCATGGCGCTGGCCGGCGTCACGAGCCAGATCGTCTATCTGGAAGAGGGCGATGTGGTTGACCTGCAACTGGGCCGCTACTGGATCAGCAACGCAGGTGCAAACGTCGATAAACCTGGCCGCTACCTGCCCGCAGACCGCCCCGTGCGCACTGTGGTCGCGCACAGCGGCGCGGCCGAACTGGGCCCCTACCGCCACTACATGCAAAAGGAAATCTTCGAGCAGCCGCGCGCGCTGGCCGACACGCTGGAAGGTGTTGAGGGAATCAGCCCCGAACTCTTCGGCGCCGGCGCACACCGCATCTTCAAGGACATCGACCGTGTGCTGATCCTGGCCTGCGGCACCAGCTTCTACAGTGGCAGTACCGCGCGCTACTGGCTGGAAAGCATCGCCGGCATTCCCACCACCGTGGAAGTGGCCAGCGAATACCGCTACCGCGACAGCGTGCCCGACCCGCGCACGCTGGTCGTCACCATCAGCCAGAGCGGCGAAACGGCCGACACGCTGGCGGCGCTGAAACACGCGCGCAGCCTCGGGATGAAGCACACGCTGACGATCTGCAACGTGGCCACGAGCGCGATGGTGCGCGAGTGTGAGATGGCCTACATCACGCGTGCCGGGGTCGAGATCGGCGTCGCCAGCACCAAAGCCTTCACGACCCAACTGGCCGGCCTGTACCTGCTGACGCTGGCGCTGGCGCAAGTGCGCGGGCGCCTGAACGACGCGCAGGAAGCCGCAGAGTTGAAAGCCCTGCGCCACCTGCCCGTGGCACTGCAAAGCGTGCTGGCGCTGGAGCCGCAGATCATTGCCTGGAGCGAAGACTTTGCGCGCAAGGAAAACGCACTCTTCCTGGGCCGCGGCCTGCACTACCCGATTGCGATGGAAGGCGCGCTGAAGCTGAAGGAGATCAGCTACATCCACGCCGAGGCCTACCCTGCCGGGGAGCTGAAACACGGCCCGCTGGCACTCGTCACCGACCAGATGCCGGTGGTCACTGTGGCGCCCAACGACGCGCTGCTGGAAAAACTGAAGAGCAACCTGCAGGAAGTGCGCGCGCGCGGCGGCCAGCTGTATGTGTTTGCCGACGGCGACACGCGCATCGAAAGCGAGCCCGGCGTACACGTCATCCGCATGCCTGAACACTACGGCGCGCTGTCACCCATCCTGCACGTGGTGCCGCTGCAATTGCTGGCGTATCACACGGCCTGCGCGCGCGGGACGGATGTGGACAAGCCGCGCAATCTGGCCAAGAGCGTGACGGTTGAATAGAGCGGCAGCTGCCTGGCGTCGCGTGCAGGTGCAGGTGCGAGGCGTCTCGGTCTGCCCGTGGCTGTCGCTACCGACGCAGCGCCTGCCCGCCAGCTCGGCCCAGGCCCGATCGATACCGCCAGCGGGATGAAGAGCGTTTGCCCTGCACGCCCCACGCCGCATACTCAGGCATGGACACCCCAGCGACCGCAGCGCCAGGCCACGCAACGGCCTCAGACTTGCGCATCGTTGGCCTGGGTGCATCCGCCGGCGGCCTGGAGCCGCTGCAGCAGTTCATGGCCAACGTGCCGGCTGCCAGCGGCCTGGCCTATGTCGTGGTGCAGCACATGGACCCGACGCACAAGGCGCAGCTGGGTGAGCTGCTGCAGCGGGCCACCGACATGCCGGTACACGAGGCAACTGACCTGCAGCGCATCGAGCCGAACACGGTCTATGTAATTCCGCCCAATGCCGAGCTCAGCGTGGTCGGTGGCCTGCTGCACTTGACCGCACCGTCGCAGCCGCGCGGTCAGCGGCTGCCAATCGATGTGCTGTTCAGTTCACTGGCGCGCGCGCTGGGCGAGCGGGCCATCGGCATCGTGCTGTCGGGCATGGGATCGGACGGCACGCTCGGCCTGCGGGCGATCAAGTCGCAGGGCGGCCTGACGCTGGCGCAGGAGCCCGACTCGGCGCAGTTCGATTCGATGCCCAGAAGCGCCATCGGCGCGGGTTGTGCGGACATCACCGCGCTGCCCGCCGACATGCCAGCGCGCATCCTGAAGGTGACTGGCGTGCAGTCGCCCACGCAGCCTGACGGCGCCACCAGGCCCCGGCCTTCAGCGCTGGCTCACATCCTGGACCTGCTGCGCCAGCACACCCTGCACGACCTGGCGCAGTACAAGCCCAGCACGCTGATGCGCCGCATCGCGCGGCGCATGGCGGTGCATGACCTGGACACGATGGAGGCCTACGCCGACTTCCTGCGCCACAACACGCAGGAACGCGAACTGCTCTTCAAGGAAATGCTGATCGGCGTGACCTCGTTCTTCCGCGACCCCGAGGTCTGGCAGGATCTGAAAGACGCCGTCTTGCCGACCCTGATAGCGCGCCACCATGCCGAGGGCACGCGGCTGCGCGCCTGGGTGGTCGGGTGCTCAACCGGGGAAGAGGCTTTCACGCTGGCGATGGCCTTCACCGAGGTCTGCGAGGCTTCAGCCGAGGGCGTGGCCTGCGAGATCCAGATCTTTGCCACCGACCTGAGCGCCGACGCGATTGCGCTGGCGCGCAGCGGGCACTATCCGGCGTCGATTGCGCGCGACCTGACGCCACAACGCCTGGCCCGCTTCTTCACAGCGAAGGCCGGTGGTTTCCAGATCGACAAAGGCCTGCGCGAAAAGGTCCTCTTTGCGCAGCACGACGCGATCCTGGACCCGCCCTTCACGCGGCTGGACCTGCTGTCTTGCCGCAACCTGATGATCTACTTCGACGCCGCGCTGCAAAGGCGCCTGGTGCCGTTGTTTCACTACAGCCTGCGCACCGGCGGCGCCCTGTTGCTGGGCAGTTCAGAGACCATCGGCCGCGCGCAGTCGCTGTTCACACCGCTGCACGGCAAGTCCAGGTTGTACTGGCGACACGGCAGTGGCGGCGCAGCCAGCGCCGGCTACCTTTCCACCCCGCGGCGCACTTCGTTGCCCAAGGCCGAGAAGGAGAATCATTTGGCCCACTCCCACACGCCCCCTGACAACCTGCAGGCGCTGGCCGACCATGTGCTGCTGCAGACTTTTTCGCCGCCAGCCGTGCTGGTCAACGAGGCGGGCGACATCGTCTATATCAGTGGTCGCACCGGTGCCTACCTGGAGCCCGCCGCCGGCAAGGCCAACTGGAACATCCACGCCATGGCGCGCCCCGGCATCCGGGCGCAACTGGCGGTGGCGCTGCGAACGGCGCTGCACGACAAGTCGTCGATCGAACTGCGCGGCTTGCGCCTGAACGACGGCTCGGCTGCCACCGTGGACATCACGGTGCGGGCTGTTGTGCAGCCCAAGGCGATCGAGGGCATGGCCATGATCGTCTTTCGGGATGTGTCCGCCGCGCCAAAACCGCGCCGCAGGCGGGCCACGTCAGCCGGGGCGGCGGACGCGGTGGTGAGCGACGAACTGCTGCACTCGCGCGAAGAAGTCCACGCCCTGCGCCAGGAGATGAACGCGTCCAAGGAAGAGCTGCAGGCGGCCAATGAAGAGCTGCAATCCACCAATGAAGAACTGCAGTCCGCCAACGAGGAGATGACCACCTCAAAGGAAGAGGCGCAGTCGATGAACGAAGAATTGCAGACCATCAACCTGGAGTTGCAGTCCAAGCTGGACGACCTGGCGCTGGCGCAGAGCGACATGCAGAACCTGCTCAACAGCACCGACATCGCCACGCTGTTCCTGGACAACCAGCTCAACGTGCGGCGCTTCACCGAACAGATTGCGCGCGTGGTGCATCTGCGCGAAGGCGACATCGGCCGCCCGCTGAGCGAACTGGCCAGCACGCTGATCTACCCGGACCTGCACGCCGACGTGAAAGAGACGCTGCGCACACTGGTCTTCAGCCAGAAGGAAATCGCCACCACCGACGGCTTCTGGTTTTCGGTGCGCATCATGCCGTACCGCACCCTGGCCAACGTGATCCAGGGCGCGGTGATCACCTTCGTCGATATCACGGTGGCCAAGGCGCTCGAGTCCAGGCTGCGACTGGCGTAGAGTGCGCTGCTGGCCAATACCGTGCTGGAGGTTCAAATGCTCCCTTCCGCCACAGGACTGCTCAAGCTGGACGATCTGCGCAGCAGGGCCTCGATGCGCCTTGCGGGCGGCGGCAGCACGAACCGCAACCCGACCTCGCGGACCACAGACGCCCTGGCCGTGCTGCACGCACTGGCCTCGTCACAGGCCACGGCAGGCGATGCGCTGGCGCTGCTGCATGAACTGCAGGTGCACCAGGTTGAAGTGGACTTGCAGGCCGAGGAATTGCGTGACGCGCGCAATGAGCTGGAAGCTGCGCTGCGTCGCCAGACCGCGCATTACGACGCCTTGCCGGTGGCCTGTTTCACGGTTGACCGCGAACTCGTCGTCAGCGAACTCAACCTGGCCAGTGCCTGCCTGCTCGGACTCGGGCGCGACGATGCCTGCGGTTTCCCGCTGGGTACCCTGCTTTCGGCGGCCAGTGCGCTGGCTCTGCAGCAGTTGCTGCGGAACATGGCGCCAGGCGCTGGCAGCGCGGCCGCAGTCTTGCAGTGGGTGCCACGGCAAGGGCCGCCGCGCACCATGCGCGCTGACATCGGCCCCGACCCGGCCGGTGCCGGCTGCTTGCTGGTGCTGACCGAGATCACCGATCTCGCGGCTTAGCGCCAGGCACCGCCTGGGCGGGCGGAAGGCTGCGGTTCAGCCCGCCACCCGGCAGGGCAGCAGGCGGTCTTGCCTCTTCTTGACGACTGCACAACACCTGCCAAGCGCGCTGTCCAAGCGCCGGCCTGTCCAGGCTTATCACCCGCCAGCAACACATCCGCTGCTCAGCCCGGTTGGGCTTCGCCTCGCTGCGCATAAAAGAGGGCGCTGCCGACGACACCTT
>JANNGN010000046.1:0-1928 GCA_031403895.1 Rubrivivax sp.
GTCTGGCTCAGTGGCTTCCGCGTCTTCGTCGTAGGGGAAGGATTCGAGCGCAGCTTCCAACAGGCTGCGGATGCCCTGGCCGTGGGCGGACGAGATGGGGTGCGGGTCGCCGATGCCCAGTTCATGAAACTCGCCCAGCAGCGGCGACTCGCTCATGCCTTCGGCCTTGTTCGCCGCCAGCAGCACCTTCTTGCGCTGTGAACGCAGGTAGCGGGCGATGTCGTGGTCCTGCGCGGAGAGGCCCCCGCGCACGTCCACCACGAAGATCACCGCGTCGGCTTCGGCCACCGCCTGGCGCGTCTGCTTGGCCATTTCTGCGACCACGCCGGTGGGCTTGTCGGGCTCGAAACCGCCGGTGTCAACAACGATGAATTCGCGGTTGCCAAGCCGCGCATCGCCATAGTGGCGGTCACGCGTGAGGCCGGCGTAGTCGGCGACGATGGCGTCACGGCTCTTCGTGATGCGGTTGAAGAGCGTTGACTTGCCCACGTTGGCACGGCCGACCAGGGCGATGACCGGCTTCAACATGGCGTGGTCGCGTTCAGAAGCGCTTCAGTTCGGGCGGAACGCAAAGAGTCCACCGGCCTGCGTCGTCACCAACAGCGTGCCGCCTGCCAGCACGGGCGTGCCGACCACCGACTTGCCGTCGGTGGGCAGGCGCAACTGCTGTTCGCCGGTGGCGGCGTCGAGGAAATGCACAAAACCTTCGCTGTCGCCAAACACCACCACCGGGCCCACGGCAACGCCACCACTCAAACCGCGGTAGAGCAGCTTTTCACTCTGCCAGACCACGTCACCGGTCTCGGCCCGCCAGGCACTGATGCGGTCGCTGGCGTCGGCACCGAAGACGCGTTCGCTGTCACCCGCCACGGCGTTCGCACCGCCAACGTTGCGCGACCACAGCACTGCGCCGCGGGCGGCATCAGCGCAACCCACGGCGGACTGGAAGGCACGCACACAGAAACGTTCGCCCGTGCGCACCGCCGGGCCGACCAGGTCGGCCAGGCGTTCGACTTCGTTGCTGCCACGCGGAGACGCCATCGGCACTTCCCACTGCACCGTGCCCTTGAGCGGGTCCACGCCAGCCAGCTTCGGGCCCTGCCCCACGAGCAGCGTGTTGCGAAAGGCCGTCAGCACGCTGGCTTGCGCGAGCGTGAGCGCATCACCCGGCCGCTGCAGCGTCCACAGCCGGCGGCCGTCGATGGCGTCGAAGGCGGTTACCGCGCGGTCCACGCCCAAAACGAAGACGCGTTCACCGGCCACCAGCGGCGGCGTCACGACGCTGGACGGCACGCGCTTGCGCCAGGCTTCGCGGCCGCTGTCAAAGGTGACGACTTCGTTGTCGCGCGTGACGATGCTGGTGTAGCGGCCGTCACTGCCCACCCCCGCCGACACCGCTGCGCCGGCGCTGGCGCGCCACAGCACGGCACCGGTGTCGGCCTGCAGTGCCGTCACATCGCCATCACCGGATGCGAGGTAGAAGACACCGTCTTTCACGGCGGGCACGAGTGCAAAGCCAACCTTGCCGACTTGGGCTTGCCAGACCATGCGGCCCGCGATCTTGGGCGCATAACTTTCCAGCGCTGTGGGCTTGGGTTTGTCGGCGGCGCAGGCGGCCAGCAGCAGCGCCATCGACGCCATTGCCGCAGCCCGAGTGAGACGGACGCACCAGCCGGCCCGCATCACTTGATGGCTCCGGACGCGGGTGCAGTCGCTGCGATTGACGCGCTCGCAGCCGGCGCCTTCGCGGCTGCAGGCGCCACCGCTGCCACCGGCATCGGCGCCGACGCGCCTGGCGCTGCGCCCAGCGCGGTGAGCTTGGCGTCGATGAGCCGGCGGTAGTCGATCTTCTCGCCCATCGCCTTGTACGCAGCCGCGTAGGCGACGCGCGCTTCGTCCGTCTTGCCCTGGATCACGAGCACGTCGCC
>JANNGN010000047.1:0-2902 GCA_031403895.1 Rubrivivax sp.
CCAAGGTGCCGCCACAATCGCCCGCTGCATGCAAACCGGTCTGATCTACGCCTTCTTCGCCTTCGTGATCTGGGGCCTGTTCCCGCTGTACTTCCAGTTCATCGCTCAGGTGCCGCCGCTGGAGGTGGTGCTGCACCGCTCGGCCTGGGCGCTGCTCTTCGTGCTCGGGGTGCTGGCCTGGCAGCGGCGCTGGGCCTGGCTGGCGGAATCGCTGCGCCGGCCGCGCCGGGTGGCGCTGTTTGCGCTGAGCGCGACGCTGCTGTCGGTGAACTGGCTGGTGTACGTGTTCGCGGTGCAAAGCGGCTTTGTCGTGGAAGCGGCGCTGGGCTACTTCATCAACCCGCTCATCAGCGTGCTGCTGGGCGTGCTGGTGCTGCGTGAACGGCTGCGGCCGCTGCAGTGGCTGGCGGTGGCGCTGGCCGCCTGCGGCGTGATGTGGCTGACCTGGCAGGCCGGGCGTTTGCCGTGGATCGCGCTGCTGCTGGCGTGCAGCTTTGGTCTCTATGGCCTCATCCGCAAGACCGCGCCGCTGGGCGCGCTGGAGGGCCTGGCGCTGGAGAACCTGCTGTTGGCACCGGTGGTGCTGCCGGCGCTGCTGTGGTGGACCTTCAGCCGCAACGGCGTGCTGCTGCAAGGCATCAGCCCAGTGCTGGGTTGGCTGCTGCTGGCCGGGCCACTGACGGCGCTGCCGCTGCTGTGTTTTGCCGCTGCCGCACGCAGGCTGCCACTGGCCACGCTGGGCATGGTGCAGTACCTGTCGCCGACGCTCCAGCTGCTGCTGGGGGTGTGGCTGTTTCACGAACCCTTCGACAGCCAGCGGCTGCTCGGCTTTGTGCTGATCTGGTCGGCGCTGGCGCTCGTCAGCGCCGACGCTTTCGGGTTCAGGCCCTGGCGGCTTGCACCCCCATCGCAAGGTTGATCGTCGCGCGGACAGGGCCGGTTTCGGTGCTTCAGTGGACTAGCATCCGGCGCATGAATCTCAGCGATCTGACCACGCCCGCCGCGCTGCTGGACGGCACGCGGCTGCAGCACAACATCGTGCGCATGCAGTCGCGCATCAGCGCCTTGGGCGCGCGCCTGCGGCCGCATGTGAAGACCGCGAAGTGCCTGCCGGTGGCGGAATTGCAGCTGCTGGCCGGGGCGCAGGGCATCACGGTATCGACGCTGAAAGAGGCCGAGGTCTTCTTCGACGCCGGCATCAGCGACATCCTGTACGCCGTGTGCATCTCACCGCCCAAACTGGCGCAATCGCGGCGCCTGCGCGAGCGCGGTTGTGCGCTGACGGTGGTGGTGGATTCGGTGGCCGCCGCGCAAGCGCTGGTCAACACTGGCCACCGCTTCGACGTGATGATCGAGATCGACACCGACGGCCACCGCGCTGGCGTCAGGCCCGAAGCCGAGTTGCTGCTGCAAGTGGGCCGCACGCTGCACGAAGGCGGCGCGGTGCTGAGGGGCGTGATGACGCACGCTGGCGCGTCCTACGAGTGCCGCAGCGAAGCCGCGCTGCAGGCGATGGCCGAACAGGAACGTTGCCGCTGTGTGCGCGCCGCAGAGCGCCTGCGCGCTGCCGGCCTGCCCTGCCCCGAGGTCAGCGTGGGCAGCACGCCGACGGCGCTGTCGGCGCTGCACCTGGACGGTGTGACCGAAGTGCGCGCCGGCGTGTATGTCTTCCAGGACCTGGTGATGCACGGCGTGGGCGTGTGCAGCACCGACGAGATTGCACTCAGCGTGCTGTGTACCGTCATCGGCCACCAGCAGGACAAAGGCTGGGTGCTGGTGGACGCAGGCTGGATGGCGATGAGCCGCGACATTGGCGTGCCCGACCTGCCCGTGGGCCATGGCTACGGCGCGGTCTGCGACGAGAGCGGCGCGCTGATCGACGGCTTCATCATGGGCAGCGCCAACCAGGAGCACGGCATCCTGTGGTGGCGCGACGGCCATGCCGACACCGGCCTGGCCACGCGCTGGCCCGTGGGCACACGGCTGCGCGTGCTGCCCAACCACGCCTGCGCAACCGCAGCGCAGTTTCCGCATTACGACGTGCTGGCAGCCGACGGCAGCCTGCAGCAGTGGCCGCGCTTTTACGGTTGGTAAGCCAGACAGGAGCAGTCATGAAACTCGAAGAATACGCACGCCACGATGCACTCGGCCTGGCAGGGCTGGTGGCGCGGGGTGAGGTCAGTGCCGCAGAGCTGGCCCGGGTGGCTGCACGCGCGATTGCGGCCATCAACGGTGAGGTCAATGCAGTCGTCGAGACCTACCCCGACCGCATCGAAACGCTCGACGAATCCACGCTGGGCAACGGCCCGTTTCGCGGCGTGCCCTTCCTGATGAAGGACGTGTTCGGCCACGAAGCCGGCCGCACCATCGAGTTCGGCAGCCGCCTGTGCAAAGGCATGGTCGCCGCGCAGGACAGCGCCTACTGCACGCTCGTGAAGGCGGCCGGCGTGAACATCATCGGCCGCAGTGCGGCGCCCGAATATTCGATGGCCGGCACCACCGAAGGCGCGCTCTACGGCAACACCTGCACGCCCTGGCGCCGGGGCTTCAGCGCGGGCGGCTCCAGTGGCGGCGCGATGGCGGCGGTGGTTTCCGGCATGGTGCCCATCGCGCAGGGCACCGACATTGCAGGGTCGCTGCGCATCCCGGCCAGTTTTTGCGGTGGCGTGGGCCTGAAGCCGTCGCGCGGCCGCATCTCTTTCGCACCGATGCTGGACGAGAACGGCTTCGGCCTGGCGCAGAACTTCGTGCAGACGAAGTCCGTGCGCGACGCCGCCGCAATGCTCGACTGCCTGGCGGTGCCGCAACCCGGCGACCCCTTCCTGATTCCCCGGCCCGCCCTGCCGTATGCAGAGCTGGCACGCCAGGATGCCCCGCGCCTGCGCATCGGCTGGAGCACATC
>JANNGN010000048.1:0-2988 GCA_031403895.1 Rubrivivax sp.
TTGCTGCGCGACGAGCCGCTGCAGATCGTGCTGGTGGGCAGCGGGCACGAACAAGTGCGGCTGGTGCAGCGTGCTGCTGATGAAGGCCTGGCGAAGGTGCAGTTTCTGCCGCCGATTCCCAAAGCGCAGGTGCCGTCGTTCCTGGCCGGCGTGGACATCGCGTACATCGGCTGGCAGCGCGTGCCGATCTACCGCTTCGGCATCGCGCCCAACAAGCTGATGGACTACATGATGGCGCGCCGCCCGGTGCTGCACGCCGTTGACGCTGGCAACGACCCGGTCGCCGAAGCCGGTGCGGGTTTGACGGTGGCGCCGGACTCGCCCATTGCCGTGGCCGACGGCTTGCGCCGCCTGGCCGCCACACCCGTTGCTGAACGCCGCGCCATGGGCGAACGCGGGCGCGCCTTTGTGCTGGCTAACCACACCTACCCGGTGCTGGCGCAGCGTTTCCTGGACGCCCTGCGATGAACGACGAAACCCGCTCGGTGGCCGAGCGTTATGCGCGGCGCACAGGCGCCGACCGCTACAGCGCGTTGCAGCCGGACGTCATGCAACTGTTGCAGGAGCGCCAGCGTGCGCTGCTGCGCTTTTTCGTCAAGCAGGGCCTGTCGGACCTGTCGGCTTTGCGGCTCACCGAAGTCGGTTGCGGCGCGGGCGGCAACCTGCTGGAACTGCTGCGCCTGGGCTTCGCGCCCGAACACCTGATGGGGCTGGAACTGCTGCCCGCACGCCACGCCCGGGCGCGCCATGTACTGCCGCCGGCGACTGGCGTTTGGCTTGGCGATGCGACGCAAGCTCCGGTGGCGCCCGCCAGCCAGGACCTGGTGCTGCAAAGCACGGTGTTCTCGTCACTGCTCGACGACGCCTTCCAGCAGCATCTGGCCGACGCCATGTGGTCCTGGCTCAAACCCGGCGGCGCCGTGATCTGGTACGACTTCACCGTCAACAACCCGCGCAATGCCGACGTACGCGGTGTGCCGCTGCAGCGCGTGCGCACGCTCTTTCCGCAGGCCCACATCACGCACCGCCGCGTCACGCTGGCGCCGCCGCTGGCGCGTGCGGTGTGCCGCGTACACCCGGCGCTGTACGGCGTGTTCAACAGCCTGCCGCTGCTGCGCACACATGTGCTGGCGTGGCTGGCAAAACCCGGCGCTTGATAATTCACCATGGCTGAACCATTCCTTCCTTTTGCACTGCCAGAGATTGGCGAGGAAGAAATCGCCGAGGTCGTGGATACGCTGCGCTCCGGCTGGGTCACGACAGGCCCGAAGGCGCGCCGCTTCGAAGCCGATTTCAGCGCCTTCCTCGGTGACGACACACGCGGCGAAAGGCTGCATGCCATCGCCGTCAACAGCGCCACCGCCGGCCTCCACCTGGCGCTGGAAGCGCTGGGCATCGGCCCTGGCGACGAGGTCATCACCACCACCCACACCTTCACCGCCACCGCCGAAGTCGTGCGTTATCTGGGTGCCGACGTGAAGCTGGTGGACATCGACCCGGCCACGCTCAACATCGACCCTGCGGCCGTGGAAGCAGCCATCACGCCACGCACCAAACTCATCATGCCGGTGCACTTCGCCGGCCTGGCGGCTGACATGCCGGCGCTGTTGGCGATTGCCAAAAAGCACGGCCTGAAGGTGGTGGAAGACGCGGCCCACGCGCTGCCCACCACCTGCGGCGGTCAACTCGTGGGCACGCTCGCCAGTGACGCCACGGTGTTCAGCTTCTACGCCAACAAGACCATCACCACCGGCGAAGGCGGCATGCTCGTGACGCGCGACAAGGCGCTGGCCGAACGGGCCCGTGTCATGCGCCTGCACGGCATGAACCGCGACGCCTTCGACCGCTTCACAGCCACCGTGCCCAGCTGGTACTACGAGGTGGTGGCACCGGGCTTCAAGTACAACCTGACGGACATTGCCGCCGCATTGGGCATCCACCAGTTGAAGCGCGTGCGCGGTTTCCAGCAGCGGCGTGCGCAGATTGCGGCGCAGTACGACGCGGCCTTTGCCGGCCTGCCGCTGGTCCCCGCACCGCGCCCGCTGAACGGCGACATGCATGCCTGGCACCTGTACGTGTTGCGCCTGGCCGATGGCGCGGGTGTCGAACGCGACCGCTTCATCGAGCGATTGTTTGAAGCCGGTATCGGCTGCAGCGTGCACTACATCCCGCTCCACCTGCACCCCTACTGGCGCGACCGCTACGCGCTGGACGCGGCGATGTTCCCGCACAGCCAACGCGCCTTTGAGCGCATGCTGAGCCTGCCGCTGTACACGCGCATGTGCGATGCTGACGTACATCGTGTGGTGCAGGCCGTGCGCAGCGCGCTGGGCGCCTGAGCCGCGCATCGACCGTGGGAAAACGGGTTTTCGACTTGCTGGGCGCCGGCCTGGCGCTGCTGCTGCTGGCGCCGTTGATGGGCGTCGTGGCGCTGTGGATCAAGTTCGACTCGCCCGGCCCGGTGTTCTTCCGCCAGCAGCGCGTGGGGCGGCACGGCGTGCCCTTCCTGATCCACAAGTTCCGCACCATGCGCAGCGGCGCTGAGGGCTTGCCGCTGACGGTGGGCGACGACCCGCGCATCACGCGCGCCGGCCGCTTCCTGCGCCGCACGCGGCTGGACGAGCTGCCGCAGTTCATCGACGTGCTGCAAGGCGCCATGAGCCTGGTCGGCCCGCGCCCCGAGGTGCCGCGCTACGTGGCGCTGTACCCGCCGACGCTGCGCGACCGCGCACTCGCGGTGCGGCCCGGCCTGACCGACCCGGCGTCGCTGGCCTTCATCGACGAAGCCGCGCTGCTGGCCGCCGCCGCCGACCCCGAGCGGGAGTACGTCGAACGCATCCTGCCCCTCAAGCTGCAACGTGCGGCCGAGTACGCCGAGAGTGCGTCGCTCGCCACCGATATTGCGGTGCTGGCACGCACCGCTTGGGCGCTGTTGCGGCGTCTGTAGATCGCATCGGCAGCCCATACGCCAGCCCATACGCCAGCCCA
>JANNGN010000049.1:0-3434 GCA_031403895.1 Rubrivivax sp.
TCGGCCCACAGGCGCTGCGCGTAGCGCAAGGTGTCGCGCGGCTCCAGCAGCAGCACCACCGCATCGCGGCCGGCCACGCGCGTGCTGCCTTCACGGCGCAAGTCGTACTGCTCCAGGGCCTGCGGGTCCACCGACTGCGGCGTGGTGGACCAGGCGCCCGGTGTTTCGCGCCTTTCGATCACCGCCACCTTGGTCTGCGGCCACAGCGTATGCACGGCCGCGTTGTGACGCAGGATGCGCTGCTGGCGGCCGTCCAGCGCTTCCAGCCGCTCGTAGGTCTGTTCGCCACTCATGTAGTGCCACACGCGCGAACTGGACAGCACACCGCCGGCGCTATAGACCAGCGTGCCCTGGTAGTTGCCGCTGTGTGCCGCCGTGTGAATGCGCGTGAGCCAGGCGCGGGCATCGGCAGGCGTCAGGGCGCCCTGGCCGGCCGGCGCCGCGTCGTTGCCCTGCGCCAACGCTGCCGGCGGCAGCAAGCAGGCGATGATCAAGGCCAGCCGCAGCCAGCGCGACCGCTCCAACGTCCGCTCCGACATCCGCTGCAACACCCGCGCCAACCCCATCACCGAGGCGGGACGGCGGCGGGCAACTGGGCGTCCACGCGGCGCAATGCGCTGCCTGGCACGGCAACGGCCATGCCGCCGCGCGCGGCCTGGTGTGCGCGCAGGAACTCATCAAGGCGCGCGTCGCGGATCAAGGTCGTGTCACCCTGCCCAGGCTGGCCCGAAGAAACCAGGGCGCCTCGGCTGCTGACCTGCGTCACACCCGCAGGGCCGGGCGCCGCAGCCAGCGTCTCGGACCCAGGTGGCGCGACAGGCGCAGACACGCGCGACACCACCAGCACACCGGCCACCACCACAAAGCCAGCCGCCACGGCAGCCGGCACGAGCCAGCCCGAGGCCTGGCGCCGAGCCGCAGGCGCTGCAGCCGGTGACGGCGCCAGCACTACGGGCTCATCAGCCAGGCGGCCCCGCAAACGGCTGAGGAACGCAGCGTCGCGCTCGGGCGGTGTGGCCAATTCGCGCGAGCGCAGCACATCGCCGATCAGGTGGTAGGCATGCCAGGTGGCGCGCGCACTGGGGTCGTCGCGCCAGGCCAGGCAGGCGGTGCCCAAGGCATCGGCTTGCCCGTCGGCTGCGGCCGACAAGCTGCTGCGGCAGTCATCGCTGGCGGGTTCGGCAGTGGAGGAAGGACGTTGCGGGCTCATGATGCGGTGGTCGGAGTCAACCGGGGAGGATAGGCAGTTTGGGTCATCGACGGTGGGCGGCAGTGGACAGCGGACAACGGGAAAATCACTTGCCGGCTCACCAGCGCTCACCACTGCGGTGGTCGAGCAAGGGCCGCAGTTTCAGAGCAATGGCCTCGCGGGCGCGAAAGATGCGGGAGCGGACGGTGCCGATGGGGCAATTCATGGCTTCGGCGATTTCTTCGTAGCTCAGGCCTTCGATCTCGCGCAGCGTGATCGCCTGGCGCAACTCGTCAGACAGCGCTTCGACTGCGGAGTTCACTGCGGCGGCGATTTCTTTGCTGGCCAGGATGCCTTCGGGCGTTTCGCCGTCGCTCAGTTCACTTTCGGCGCGTGAAGGTTCCTCGCCGTCTTCGTCGCTGCGCAGCGTTGACTCGGACACCAGTGGGTCTCGCTTCATGTCCATCAGCGCCTTCTTTGCCGTGTTCACCGCAATGCGGTAGAGCCAGGTGTAGAAAGCGCTGTCGCCACGAAACTGCGGCAGTGCGCGGTAGGCGCGGATGAAGGTTTCCTGCGCGATGTCCTGCACGATGTCGACATCGCGCACCATGCGGCCGATCAGCCGCTCGATGCGCCGCTGGTACTTGACGACCAGCATCTCGAAGGCCCGCACATCGCCCTGCTTGACGCGTTCGACCAGCCCAGCGTCGGCATCCTTGTCCAGCATTCAATCGGCCTTTGCCGTGCTGCCGTGTTCAGCAGCCCCGGCTCTGGGGTTGGATGTCGGGGCAAGGCTGTACACCGCTGCGCGCAATGCGTGCCAGGCTGCGCCTGCGTCAACCGGCGACACGGGCATCCAGACCGAACGCCGCGCGGGCTCGTCCGGCCGCAGCCGCAGCAACATCCAGGGGCCGAGGTCGATCATCAGATCGAGGTGACCAGGGGAACCGTCTGCGGACCACCGCTGGCCATCCCAGGCCAGCGTCACGGCCTGTGGCCGGGCCCGCCGCCAGGCCCACACAGCCACGGGCACTGCCACCAGCAGTGCGGGCCAGGCCGGGCGCTGCAGGTGACCAAGCACCCAGGCCACCAGTGCGGCAGCCGCCAAGCCGGGCAGCAAGGCCAGGGCGCCGCGCCAGGCGCCTGCACGGCTGCAGATCACGCTGACGGCAGGTGCCGCGCGCACCGCCGATCAGGCGCGCCGGAAAACCAGCGTGCCGTTGGTGCCGCCAAAGCCGAAGTTGTTCTTCACCGCGACATCGATCTTCATCGCCCGCGCCTCGTTGGCGCAGTAGTCCAGGTCGCACTCCGGATCCTGGTTGAAGATGTTGATGGTGGGCGGCGACACCTGGTGGTGGGTGGCCAGAACGGTGAAGACCGATTCGATGCCACCGGCGCCACCCAGCAGGTGGCCGGTCATCGACTTGGTGGAGTTGACCACCAGCCGCCGGGCATGGTCGCCATAGGCCAGCTTGATGGCGTTGGTTTCGTTCAGATCCCCCAGCGGCGTGCTGGTGCCGTGGGCATTGAGATACTGCACTTCCGACGGGTTGATGCGCGCGTTGCGCAGCGCCGCCAGCATGCTGCGCTTGGGGCCATCGACATTGGGCGCGGTCATGTGGAAGGCGTCGGCGCCCATGCCAAAGCCGGCGAGCTCGGCGTAGATTTTGGCGCCGCGCTTCTTTGCGTGTTCGTACTCTTCCAGCACCAGCGCGCCGGCTCCTTCGCCCAGCACAAAGCCGTCGCGGTCGCGGTCCCAGGGGCGGGACGCGGTCTTCGGGTCATCGTTGCGGGTGGACAGCGCACGCGCCGCCGCAAAGCCGCCGACGCCGAGTGGTGAGACGGTGCTTTCGGCACCGCCGGCAACCATCACATCGACATCGCCGTACTCGATCATGCGGCCGGCTTCACCAATGCAGTGCAGGCCCGTCGTACACGCCGTCACGATGGCCAAGTTGGGCCCCGTGAAGCCGTACTTGATGGAGACGTGCCCCGAGATCATGTTGATGATCGAGGCCGGCACGAAAAACGGCGAGATGCGCCGCGGCCCGCGTGCCTTGTAATCGTCTTCGGTCTGCTCGATCAGTGGCAGGCCGCCGATGCCCGAGCCCACCATCACGCCGATGCGTTCGGCACTTTCTTCGGTCAGCGCGTCGCCATGCGGCAGGCCCGCATCCTGCACCGCCTGGATCGCTGCCGCCATGCCGTAATGGATGAAGGTGTCCATGTGGCGGGCTTCCTTGGC
>JANNGN010000050.1:0-4063 GCA_031403895.1 Rubrivivax sp.
CCATGCCTGCCGACCTGCTGATACGCAACGCCACCCTGCCCGACGGCCGCACCGGCATCGACCTGCTGGCGCAGCGCGGCCGCATTGCCGCGCTGGCGCCAATGCTGCCCTTGCCGCCGGGCGCGCAGTTGATTGACGCCGCAGGGGCGCTGCTCAGCCCGCCCTTCGTCGATGCGCACTTCCACCTCGACGCCACGCTCAGCCACGGCCTGCCGCGTGTCAACGCCAGCGGCACGCTGCTGGAGGGCATCGCGCTGTGGGGCGAACTCAAGCCGATGCTCAGCGAAGAGGCGATCGCCGAGCGCGCACTGCAGTATTGCGACTGGGCAGTGGCGCGCGGGCTGCTGGCGATCCGCTCGCACGTCGATGTGTGCGACGAGCGGCTGCTGGCGGTGCGTGCGCTACTGGAGGTGAAGCGCCGCGTCGCGCCCTACCTCGACCTGCAACTCGTCGCCTTTCCGCAGGACGGCCTGCTGCGCGCCCCAGGCGCGCTGGCCAACCTGAAGCGTGCGCTCGACCTGGGCGTGGACGTGGTGGGCGGCATTCCGCACTTCGAGCGCACTTCTGCGCAAGGCGCCGAAAGCGTCAAGCTGCTGTGTGAACTGGCCGCAGAACGCGGCCTGCCGGTGGACATGCACTGCGACGAAAGCGACGACCCGCTGTCGCGCCACATCGAGACCCTGGCCTTCCACACCCAGCGCCTGGGCCTGCACGGCCGCGTCACCGGTTCGCACCTGACATCCATGCATTCGATGGACAACTACTACGTCAGCAAGTTGATCCCTTTGATCGCCGAAGCCGGCGTACACGCGGTGGCCAACCCGCTCATCAACATCACGCTGCAAGGCCGCCACGACAGCTACCCCAAACGCCGCGGCATGACGCGCGTGCCCGAGTTGCTGGCCGCCGGCGTCAACGTCGGCTTCGGCCACGACTGCGTGATGGACCCCTGGTACGCACTCGGCTCGGCCTGCATGCTGGAAGTGGCGGCGATGGGCCTGCATGTGGCGCAGATGACTTCGGTGGCCGGCCAGCGCCAGTGTTTCGATGCAGTGACCGTGAACAATGCACGCATTCTGGGGCTGCCCGGCTACGGCCTGGAGCCCGGCTGCCGCGCTGACTTCGTGCTGCTGCAGGCGGCCACGCCGCAAGAAGCCATCCGACTGCGCGCGCAGCGCCTGCTGGTGGTGCGCGGCGGCACCATCGTGTCGCGCATGGCGCCCGCAGTGGCTGAACTGTCTCTGCCTGGACGGCCGCAGCGCGTGGATTTCACGCGACAGCCGGTGCCTGCTGACAACGGGCCCCGTCGCTAGAATGGGCCAGCCCCCAGGGAAGAGAGAGCGACGCGTTCGCACAACAATGAAACTGCTCGGATCACTCACCAGCCCCTACGTGCGCAAAGTGCGTGTCGTGATGGCCGAGAAAAAGCTCGATTTCCAGCTTGTGCTGGAAGACGTCTGGGGCGCTGACGAGGTGCTCAAGAGCAACCCGCTGGGCAAGGTGCCGTGCCTGGTGATGGAAGGCGGCGAAGCGGTCTTCGATTCGCGCGTCATCGTCGAATACCTGGACACGTTGTCGCCGGTGGGCAAGCTCATTCCCGGCAGCGGGCGTGAACGCATCGAAGTGCGCACCTGGGAAGCGCTGGCGGATGGCCTGCTGGATGCCAGCATCCTGGCGCGCCTTGAAGCCACCTGGGGCGGGCGCAGCGCAGCGCAGCGCTCTCAAGTCTGGATCGACCGCCAGATGAGCCGCGTCAGTGCTGCGCTCATCTCCATGGGCCAGGGCCTGGGCGACAAGCCCTGGTGCACCGGCAACCACTTCACGCTGGCCGATGTGGCGGTGGGTTGTGCGCTCGGTTACCTCGACTTCCGCTTCGCGCACATCGACTGGCGCGCGGCGCACCCGAATCTGCTCAAGCTGCACGACAAACTCTCGGCACGCCAGAGTTTCATCGATTCAGCACCGCCAACCGCCTGAGATCGCCTGGGCGTTTCAGACCGCCGGCACGGCCGCTTTGAAGCTGCTGCTCTGCGCCAGCGGCCAGTACAACTTGAACACCGCATGCGGCCAATCGCCGCGGCCTTCGATGGCGGCCAGCAGCGCGCCCGGTTTGACGAAAGCGAGCTGGTTGACGAGCAAGCGCACCTCGTGGTCAGCCACCCTGCGCACGATGTGCGCAGGCGTGATCTGGTTCGGGTGATCCAGCCCGGCGGCCTGCACCAGTTCTTTCAGCGCATGCAGCGTGTTCTGGTGAAAGCGCCAGACCCTTTCCATCTTCGTCGGCACCACCAGCGCCTGCTGGCGCTTCGGGTCCTGCGTCGTCACCCCCGTGGGGCAGTTGCCGGTGTGGCAGGCCTGCGCCTGGATGCAGCCGAGCGCAAACATGAAGCCTCGCGCGGCGTTGCACCAGTCGGCACCCAGCGCCATGCAACGCGCGATGTCGAAGGCGCTCACCACCTTGCCCGCAGCGCCGATGCGAATGCGCGAGCGCAGGTTCAGGCCCACCAGCGTGTTGTGTACCAGCAGCAACCCTTCCTGCAGCGGCGCGCCGACATGGTCGGTGAACTCCAGTGGTGCCGCGCCAGTGCCGCCCTCGGCGCCATCGACGACGATGAAGTCCGGCACGATGCCCGTCTCCAGCATCGCCTTGCAGATCGCAAACCACTCCCAGGGGTGGCCGATGCAGAGCTTGAAGCCGGTCGGTTTGCCGCCTGACAGCACACGCAGGCGGTCGATGAACTGCATCATCTCCACCGGCGTCTTGAAGGCACCGTGGCTTGCCGGGCTGACGCAGTCCACGCCCACCGGCACGCCGCGCGCGGTGGCGATCTCGGGCGTGACTTTCGGGCCTGGCAGCAATCCGCCGTGGCCCGGCTTGGCGCCCTGGCTCAGCTTGAGTTCGATCATCTTGACTTGCGGTTCGCGCGCATTGGCGCTGAAGCGCTCTTCGCTGAAAGACCCGTCGTCGTTGCGGCAGCCGAAGTAGCCCGAACCTATTTCCCAGATGAGGTCGCCGCCATGCACGCGGTGGTGCTGGCTGATCGATCCTTCACCGGTGTCGTGCGCAAAGTTGCCGCGCTTGGCGCCGCCGTTCAGCGCCAGGATGGCGTTGGCGCTCAGCGCGCCAAAGCTCATGGCCGAGATGTTGAACACGCTGGCGCTGTAGGGCTGGGTACACGACGTGCCGCCGTCGCCGACGGTGATGCGGAAGTCCTGGCCGTTGATGTGCGTGGGCGCGATCGAGTGGTTGATCCACTCGTAGCCGACTGCGTGTACGTCTAGCTGCGTACCGAAGGGCCGCTTGTCGCCGTCGCCCTTGGCGCGTTGATAAACCAGGCTGCGCTGCTGGCGCGAGAAGGGCGCGGCCTCACCATCGCCTTCGATGAAGTACTGCCGGATTTCAGGGCGGATGAATTCCATCAGGAAGCGCAAATGCCCGATGACGGGATAGTTGCGCAGCACCGAATGGCGCCGCTGGTGCGTGTCGCGCCAACCCAGGCCGACCAGGAACAGGCACACCAGCGCCGCGCCGCCGCCAACACCAAAGGCGACGAAGGTGAAGGCGAACAGCAACGCGCCCACGCCGCTGGCCAGCCATGCCATGTAGCGCACCGGAAAGTGGATGTCGATTCGGTGCAGCCACTCGTGCATGCGGACTCCTCGTTGTGGCGGGTCGGGGGGCGATGGTAGGCGCGGCGCGCTGCGGATGCAGCCAAAAGTTACCCGGTGATTCGCCTGCTTTTCCCGGCCACATCGCGGCGCATGCCTAGGGCGCAATACGGTGTCGCGCGGCTTGCGAAACCGCAGGTGGGCGGGCGCGAACTACTGGCTGAGCACACCTTAAACTGCGCCGCTACGACACACGGGGCGCGGCATGCAGGGGCAGCTTTTCACGCAGGACTTCCTGCTCCACGGCATTCGGCAGACTCCGCCGTACCAAGCCTTGGAAGAGAACGCCTTCCAGGCCTTCGTCACTGAGTTGCGCGCCATCTTCGGCGGACTAACTGCGCAGTCCACACTCAACGAAGCGCAGACTGAAAAGCAGATCATCGAGCGTGTGCTG
>JANNGN010000051.1:0-1576 GCA_031403895.1 Rubrivivax sp.
TACTGGCGCATCGTCCGCTTCAAGTCGCCGCGCTGGCTTCGCTTTCACGTCAGTTCTGCGGCCAACGTCAGTTCTGCGTCCAACACTTCGCAGGCGGATAATCAAAGGACATGACAGAAATCGAAACCCAGCCCAATCCAGTCGCCAACGCAGAAGCAGACTCCGCTGCAACTGCCGTCGCGCCGCCCCTCTTCAACACGCTTCCGCTCGACCCCAAACTGCTGCGCGCGGTGGTCGATTCCGGCTACACCGCGATGACGCCGATCCAGGCCAAGGCGATCCCGATCGTGCTGGCGGGTCGCGACGTGATGGGTGCAGCGCAAACCGGCACCGGCAAGACGGCGGCCTTCACGCTGCCGCTGTTGCAGAAAATGCTGCGCCATGAAAACGCCAGCATGTCGCCGGCGCGGCACCCGGTGCGGGCGCTGGTGCTGGCACCCACGCGTGAACTGGCCGACCAGGTGGCTGAGAGTGTCAAGAAGTACGCCAAGCATTCGCAATTGCGTTCACTCGTGGTCTTTGGCGGCATCGACATGAAGCCGCAAACGCTGGCGCTGAAGGCGGGCGTGGAAGTGCTGATCGCCACGCCCGGCCGCTTGCTCGACCACATCGAAGCCAAGAACGCGGTGCTGAACCAGGTCGAGTACGTGGTGCTCGACGAAGCTGACCGCATGCTCGACATCGGCTTCCTGCCTGACCTGCAGCGCATCCTGTCGTACTTGCCCAAGGCACGGCAGACGCTGCTGTTTTCGGCCACCTTCTCGCCTGAAATCAGGAAGCTCGCCAACAGCTACCTGCAAGACCCGGTGCTGGTGGAAGTGGCGCGGCCCAACGCCACCGCCACGAATGTGGAGCAACTTTTTTTCAGCGTCACGGATGACGACAAGCGCGCCGTCGTGCGGCAGCTGATCAAGTCGCGTGCGCTGACGCAGGCGCTGGTGTTCGTCAATTCCAAGCTCGGCGCGGCGCGGCTGGCGCGGTCCTTTGAGCGCGACGGCCTCAAGACCCAGGCCCTGCACGGTGACAAGAGTCAGGATGAACGGCTCAAAGCACTGGCGGCATTCAAGGCTGGCGAGGTCGATTTGCTGGTGGCCACTGACGTGGCCGCACGCGGTTTGGACATTGTCGATTTGCCGGCGGTCTTCAACTTCGACGTGCCCTACAACGCCGAGGACTACGTACACCGCATCGGCCGCACCGGCCGCGCGGGTGCGTCGGGCCTGGCCGTGACGCTGGTGACGCGCGACGATTCGCGCTTGATCGGCGACATCGAAAAGCTCATCAAGAAGAAGATCGAACTGGAGCCGATCGAACTCGAAGACGAGCGTCCGCTGCGTCGCCCGCGTCGGCGTGACGACGAGAGTGAAGTCGTCGAGGCCGCACCCACTGCAGCCACCGCCTTCGCCGCCACACCGCGCCTCGAGTCACCGGCCTTCGAGCGACCGCGTCGTTTGCAAGCGGCCGGCGACCCGTTTTTCGACAGGCCCTACGAACCCAGCAGCACCGGCGGTGCAAGCTGGGAAGCGGCCAACAAATCTGCCGCGCTGCCGGTTGGCGCCACGCGCGGCCTGTCGCC
>JANNGN010000052.1:0-1877 GCA_031403895.1 Rubrivivax sp.
TGCAGCCACTGCCAGGTCGCACTGCGCCACCAGCTGGCAGCCGGCTGCGGTGGCCATGCCCTGCACGCGCGCGATCACCGGCACGGGCAGCTGCTGGATGCTCATCATCATGCGTCCGCACTGCGCAAAGAGCTGCTCGTAGTAGGGCTGCGAGGGCTCGGCGCGCATCTCCTTCAGGTCGTGGCCGGCGCAGAAGGCCTTGCCGGCGGCAGCGATCACCACCACACGCACACTGTCGTCGGCAGCCACGCGGTCCAGCGCCGCTTGCAGTGCGCCCAGCATCGCCGCGCTCAGCGCATTGAAAGATTGCGGCCGATTCAGGGTGAGCGTGATCACGCCGCGCGCGTCGTGTTCGGTCAGCACCAGGGCGGTGTCGTTCATGGCGGTTGCGTTCATTTGAAGGTGGCGGCGGCTTTCGCCCGCTCGCGCAACTGGAATTTCTGGATCTTGCCGGTGCTGGTCTTCGGGATCGGCTCGAAGCGTATTTCTCGCGGCACCTTGTAGCCGGCCAGCAGCCCCTTGCAGTGCGCCACCAGTTCAGCCGCCGTCACCACCGCGCCGGGCTGGGTCTCGACAAAGGCCACCGGCGTTTCGCCCCACTTGTCGTCGGGCCGCGCCACCACGGCACAGGCCAGCACAGCGGGGTGGCGGTAGAGCGCGTCTTCGACTTCGAGGCTGCTGATGTTCTCGCCACCACTGATGATGATGTCCTTGCTGCGGTCCTTGATCTTGACGTAGCGGTCGCTCTCCATCACCGCCAGGTCGCCGGTGTGGAACCAGCCGCCGTCGAAGGCCTGCGCGGTGGCGCCCGGGTTCAACAGGTAACCCTTCATGACGATGTTGCCGCGAAACATGATCTCGCCCATGGCCTGGCCGTCGGCGGGGGTGGCCAACATCGTCTCGGGGTCGAGCACGGTCATGCCTTCCTGCAGCATGTAGCGCACACCCTGGCGGCCGTTCAGGCGCGTCTGCTGCGACAGGTCTTCGCCAGCCCACGACTCCCGCTTCACCGCCACGGCAGCCGGGCCATAGGACTCCGTCAGGCCATAAACATGGGTGATGTCGAAGCCGATCTTCGCCATGCCTTCGATCATCGACGCTGGCGGCGCCGCGCCGGCCACCATGCCGCGCACTTTTTGCGTTATGCCATCGCGCAGCGCGGGGTCAGCGTGGATGATGAGGTTGTGAACGATGGGTGCAGCGCAGTAGTGGTCAGCGCCATGCACGCGCATCGCGTCCAGGATCGCCTTGGCTTCGACGCGGCGCAGGCAGATGTGGGTACCGCCCAGCAGGGCCACGGTCCACGGAAAGCACCAGCCGTTGCAGTGGAACATCGGCAGCGTCCACAGGTAGCGCGGGAAGTGCGGCATGGTCCAGGTGGCCGCGTTGCACACCGCGTTCAGGTAGGCGCCGCGGTGGTGCGTGACAACACCCTTGGGGTCGCCGGTGGTGCCGCTGGTGTAGCTGACGGCGATGGCATCCCACTCGTCAGCCGGGCCTTGCAGGGCGGCCAGCGGCGCGTGCGCGGCGAGCAGCGCTTCGTACTCGAATGCTCCGACACGTTCACCGGGCCCTGTGTATTCGCTGTCGCAGACGTCGATGACGCGGATCTCGCGGCCGTGTTCGCGGCGCAGCAGTTGCACCGCCTGCGCCATGACCGGCGCGAACTCGCGGTCGGTGACGAGGATCTGCGTCTGGCAGTGGTTCATCTGCCAGGCCAGCAGCGGCGCGTCCAGCCGGGTGTTCAGCGTGTTGAGCACGGCATTCAGCGCCGGCACGGCGTAGTGCGCTTCGACCATCTCCGGCGTGTTGGGCAGCATCACGCTGACGGTGCAATTGCGCGCGGCACCCAGGGCCCGCAACGCCGACGCCAGGCG
>JANNGN010000053.1:0-2177 GCA_031403895.1 Rubrivivax sp.
CCGGCGCTGGATAACACGACGCGTTGATACGAAAAAACCGCAGCCGAGGCTGCGGTTTCTGGTGACGCGAAGCGACCTGGTTCAGGTCGCGGCGCGGATGTTCGATGCTTGCGGGCCCTTCTGGCCTTGCTTCACTTCGAATTGCACCTTCTGGTTTTCGGCCAGGCTGCGGAAGCCGCCGGTGCTCTGGATTTCGCTGAAGTGGGCGAAGAGGTCCTTGCCACCACCATCGGGGGTGATGAAGCCGAAGCCCTTGCCGTCGTCGAACCATTTCACGGTGCCGGTTTGCGTGGTCATGCTGAATTTCCTTTCACGGTTGCTGCGCAGCACATGCTGTCGCAGTGCAGATGCGGCCAAGAAAATCACCGATCAAGGATTCTGCAGAGCCCAAAAAATTCAGGAACCGAAGAAACCGTCAAACAACAATCTTGCTCAAATCTACCCCGCTAATGTAGCTTGAAAGGCGGCCTCGCGCGGGCCGGAGATGCATTTAGGCAGGAGCGGCGGTTCCGCGCCGGTCATGAGCGGGTGTTATCTTCATGGGGATGCGGGCGAGACACAGCACTGCCCGCTCCGGAATCCACCCACCCACGGTCCCACACCATGCAGAACGACAACTCCATCTACGTCGCCGGCCATCGCGGCCTTGTGGGCAGCGCGATCGTGCGCCGTCTGCGCCGCAGCGGTTTTCACAACCTGGTGCTGCGCACGCACGCCGAGCTTGACCTCACCGACAGCGTCGCGACGCAGGCCTTCTTTGAAGCCGAGCAGCCGCAATATGTCTTCATGGCGGCGGCCAAGGTGGGCGGCATCATCGCCAACAACACGATGCCGGCCGAGTTCATCCACAGCAACCTGGCGATCCAGACCAACATCATCCACTCGTCGTACCGCGCCGGTGTGCAGCGGCTGCTGTTCCTGGGCTCCAGCTGCATCTACCCGCGCCACGCGCCGCAGCCGATGAAAGAGCACGACCTGCTCACCGGCCCGCTGGAGCCCACCAATCGCGCCTATGCGCTGGCCAAGATCGCCGGCATCGAGATGTGCTGGAGCTACAACCGCCAGTACGGCACGCAGTACCTGTCAGCGATGCCCACCAACCTGTACGGGCCGGGCGACAACTACCACCCGATGCACAGCCACGTCATCCCGGCTTTGCTGCGCAAGTTTCACGAGGCCAAAGTGCGCGGCGATGCCACCGTCACCGTGTGGGGCAGCGGCACGCCACGGCGCGAATTCCTCTACAGCGACGACATGGCCGACGCCTGTGTCTTCCTCATGAACCTGGCGGATGAGCCCTACCAGTCACTGCTGGGCAGCGACGAAACGGTGACCGGCCGCTTTGAGCCGCCGCTGGTCAACATCGGTGTCGGTGAAGATGCCACGATTGCAGAACTCGCTGCGCTGGTGGCGCAGGTGGTGGGCTACACCGGCGTCATCGAGTACGACCGCAGCAAGCCCGACGGCACGCCGCGCAAGCTGATGGACGTGAGCCGCCTGGCGGCTGCCGGCTGGCGTGCGACGACGCCACTCAGCGAAGGCCTGCCGCAGGCCTATGCCGAGTTCGTCGCCAGCCTGAGCCGCTGAAGCGCGCGCGGGGCGCGCCGCGCACACCACCGCACCCCGCACCCCGCACCCCTCACCCGCCGTTACCAACGCGGGCTCGATGTTGGCGGGCTGATGCCGATACAGGAGGCATAGCTGCAGCCCCCTGGCGGACATGATCCTGGCGCCCCGGCGTGCGCGCCCGTCGCGCTGCCACACCTTCATCTTCAACTGCGCGGCCATGTTCGCCGCAGCGTGCCTGCTGTTGGCCGGCTGTGGCGGCGGTGGATCGGGCGCGGCTGAGCCAGCCGCTTCTGCGGCCACGCCACCCACGACACCGCCACCCACCACACCGACACCACCCACTGCGCCCCCAGTGGCTGCAGCGCCGCCGACGATCACCCTGCGCGCCTTCTCCAGTGGTTATGGGAACGGCCTGGCCAACAGCGCGGCGCAGGTGCAACTGCGCAGCAACGGCATCATCGTGGCCACCGTCGAGGTGTACGCCACGACGGCCACCGACCACACGCTGCCGCTGGCCGCCGCGCTGCAACCCGGCACGCTGGAACTGGTGCTGCTGAATGCCGACGCCGGCGCAGGCCGCGCGCTGGTGGTGCAGTCGCTCAGCCACG
>JANNGN010000054.1:0-3839 GCA_031403895.1 Rubrivivax sp.
GGCCGAGAAAGACCGCCTGATGGCGTGCATCAGCCGTCCCTACGGCATGATCCTCGTCACCGGGCCCACCGGCAGCGGCAAGACGGTGTCGCTGTACACCTGTCTGAACATCCTGAACCAGCCGGGCGTGAACATTGCCACCGTGGAAGACCCGGCGGAAATCAACCTGCCTGGCATCAACCAGGTCAACGTCAACGACAGGGCCGGGCTGACATTTTCGGTGGCGCTGAAGTCCTTTCTGCGCCAGGACCCGGACATCATCATGGTCGGCGAAATCCGCGACCTCGAAACCGCAGACGTTGCCATCAAGGCAGCGCAAACCGGCCACATGGTGATGAGCACACTGCACACCAACGATGCGCCCACGACGCTGACGCGCCTGCTCAACATGGGCGTGGCACCGTTCAACATCGCGTCCAGCGTGTTGCTCATCACGGCGCAGCGCCTGGCACGCAAGCTCTGCGAAAACTGCAAGAAGCCGGCGGACTACCCGCGCGAATCCATGCTCAAGGCAGGCTTCAAACCCGAAGACCTGGACGGCAACTGGAAGCCGTATCGCGCTGTCGGCTGCTCCGCCTGCAACAACGGCTACAAGGGCCGCGTCGGCATCTACCAGGTGATGCCGATCACCGAAGCGATTCAGCGCATCATCTTGTCCGAGGGCACTGCGCTCGACATCGCCAAGCAGGCTGAATCCGAAGGCGTGCGCGATCTGCGCCAGTCCGGTCTCATCAAGGTCCGCGGCGGCGTGACCACGCTCGAAGAAGTGATCCTCTGCACCAACGAGTAATTCGCCGCCTTCCGCTTCCATCCATCCCACGCACCCCAGCAGCACCATGGCCACAGCAACACTTTCCAAACCCTCGAAAGAACTGATCTACGAATGGGTGGGCAAGGACAAGAACGGCAAGATCGTGCGCGGCGAAATGCGCGCCGGCGGCGAGGCCGTGGTCAACGCCAGTCTGCGCCGCCAGGGCGTTCTGATCACGCGGGTGCGCAAGCGCCGCACCAGCGGCGGCCGCTCGATCAAGCAGAAGGACATCGCGATCTTCACGCGCCAATTGGCGACCATGATGAAGGCCGGCGTGCCTTTGCTGCAGTCCTTCGACATCGTCGCCCGCGGCAGCACGAACCCGCGCATGACCAAACTGCTGACCGACATCCGCACCGACGTCGAAACCGGCACCAGCCTGTCGTCGGCGTTTCGCAAGCACCCGCTGCACTTTGACGCGCTCTACTGCAACCTCGTTGAAGCCGGCGAAGCGGGCGGCATTCTGGAAGCGCTGCTCGACCGCCTGGCGATCTACCAGGAGAAGACGCTGGCCATCAAGTCCAAAATCAAGTCGGCGCTGATGTACCCCATCGCCGTCGTCGTGGTCGCCTTTGTCGTGCTGACCGTGATCATGATCTTCGTCATCCCGGCATTCGAAGACGTGTTCAAGTCCTTCGGTGGCGAGCTGCCGGCACCCACGCAGGCGGTGATCTGGCTGTCGAAATTCTTCGTCAAGTGGTGGTGGGCGATCTTCGGCCTGGTCGGCGGCGGGATGTACTTCTTCTTCGAGAGCTGGAAGCGCTCTGAAAAGATGCAGGAAACGATGGACCGCATCCTCCTTAAGGTGCCGGTGTTTGGCGACCTCATCAACAAGTCGGTCATCGCGCGCTGGACGCGCACGCTGTCCACCATGTTCGCGGCCGGTGTGCCCTTGGTCGAAGCGCTCGACTCCGTGGGTGGCGCCTCGGGCAACGCGGTCTATCGCATCGCCACCGAGCAGATTCAGCGCGAAGTGTCCACGGGCTCGGCACTCACCACGTCGATGACCACCACCGGCGTCTTCCCCAACATGGTGTTGCAGATGACGGCCATCGGTGAAGAGTCTGGCTCGCTCGACCACATGCTGGCCAAGGCGGCCGAGTTCTACGAAGAAGAGGTCGATGAAATGGTCAAGGGCCTGTCGAGCCTGATGGAGCCCTTCATCATCGTCATCCTGGGCGTGCTCATCGGCGGCATCGTGGTGTCGATGTACCTGCCGATCTTCAAGCTGGGCGCGGTTGTCTGACGGTGGGGCGGTATTTCGACACGCTGCTTCAGGATCTGCCGCTCGACCTGCTGCTCTCGCCCTGGGGCCTGGCGGTGCTGGGCCTGGCGGTGGGCAGTTTCCTCAACGTGGTGGTGCATCGCCTGCCGCTGATGCTCGAGCGGCAGTGGTGGGGCGATGTCGCGGCGCAGTTGACCGATACCGACTCTTACCGGCGTGTCTTCGCCGCCGACGCACCCGAACGCCTGAAGATGGCCGGTGGCACGGTGGAGAAGGCCCTGGCCGACGCGCCGGCGCTGACCCTGTCCAGACCGGCTTCGCGCTGCCCGGCCTGCGGCCACCGCATCCGCTGGTATCAGAACATCCCGGTGCTGAGCTGGCTCGCGCTGCGTGGCAAGTGTTCGGCCTGCGGCACGGGCATCGGCCTGCGCTACCCACTCGTGGAACTGGGCACTGCCACCCTCTTTGCCGCTTTCGCGTATCACATCGGGCCGCAGCCCGCCGTGCTGCTGTGGAGCGGCATGGCGGCCACGTTGCTGGCGCTGGCGCTGATCGACTGGGACACCACCGTGCTGCCCGACGCGCTCACGCTGCCGCTGATGTGGGCGGGGCTGAGTGTCGCCGCTCTCGGCTGGCTCGGGTCGCTGACCCTGCAGCAGTCGTTGCAAGGCGCTGTCGTGGGCTACCTCGCCTTGTGGTCGGTGTACTGGCTGTTCAAGCTCACCACGGGCAAGGAAGGCATGGGCTATGGCGACTTCAAGTTGCTCGCTGCCCTGGGCGCATGGCTGGGCTGGCAGGCGATCCTGCCGATCGTGCTGATGGCCTCGGTGCTGGGCGCTGCGGTGGGCCTCTTGATGAAGGCTACGGGCTCGTTGCGCAATGGCCGCTTCGTGCCTTTCGGCCCGTTCCTGGCCGGTGGCGGCGTGGTGGTGATGCTGGCCGGGCTGCCGCGTGTGTTGGGGTGGATCGGCTGGTAAGCATGCCCGGCACAGCCGCGTTCCCGGCAATCGGCCTGACGGGCGGCATTGGCAGCGGCAAGAGCACTGTCGCCGCGCTGCTGGTGGGCTGCGGCGCGCATCTGGTGGACACCGATGCCATTGCCCGTGCGCTCACGCAAGCCGGCGGTGCGGCCATGCCCGCGCTGGCCGCCGAGTTCAGTGGCGCTGCGCTCACACCCGAAGGCGCGCTGGACCGCGCACACATGCGCGCTCTGGCCTTCACTGATACGCGCGCCAAGGCGCGGCTCGAATCCATCCTGCACCCCCTCATTGGCCAGGAAGCACGGCGCCAGGCCACGCTGGCCGGTGGGCGCCCCGTGGTATTCGACGTGCCGCTGCTCACCGAATCCTCGCACTGGCGCACTCGCGTGGCGCGGGTGCTGGTGGTGGACTGCAGCGTGCAGACACAGGCCTCGCGCGTGCTGCAGCGCCCCGGCTGGAGCGAGGCCGCCGTGCGGAGCGTGATCGCGCAGCAGGCATCACGCCACGCACGCCGCGCGATTGCCGACGCCGTGATCCACAACGAAGGCATCGGGCTGACTGAGCTGGCGCAGCAGGTGCAGGCGCTGTGGGCCTTGTGGTTCGGCGCCCGCGCTGTGGACACACTCGCAGGCTGAAGGTGCAGAAGGCTGTGGAACAATCCGGCAAGGTCATGCGCACCTGCGCCACACCACCCAGCCCCTGAGCCCGCCTTGGTCCTTTACGAGTACCCGTTCAACGAAAGCATCCGCACGATGCTGCGGCTCGAACACTTGTTCGACCGCCTGGGTGAGCTGGTTTCGCGCGATTCGGCCATAGACCACCA
>JANNGN010000055.1:0-3998 GCA_031403895.1 Rubrivivax sp.
TTGGCTGAAGTAGCTGCGCAGGCCGCCCAGCAGCGTGTCGAACTTCGCGCGCCGCGCCGCCCACGCGGCAAAAGGCAGCGTGAAGCCGATGCCCAGCAGCAGCGCCAGCAGATCGACCCAGCGTTTCTGCAAAGGCAGCGGCAAGCTGCCGCCCTGCAGCCAGGGGCCCAGCACGGCCTGCGCCACGCTGCCACCAAACTGGTCGGTCAGCCAGACACCGGCAGCCACGGCGGCCAGCACGGCGGCGAAGCCGCGCAGGTCGTTGCCGGCGGCGGCCTGGGGCGCGTCCAGCGCCTGCAACTTTGGCAGCTTCGGCAGGATGAACGCCGACAACACCGCCGCGCCGGCCATCACCAGCGCCATGAAGCGGTAAACCTCGGGCCAGGTCCAGCCACCGCCTGCGCCAACGCCACCGCCCGACTGGCCGGCGTCGGTCCAGATCATCGCGATGCCGCCCGACAGGATCATCGCCAGCCGGTAGCCCATCACGCCCAGCGACGCGCCCATGCCGCGCTCGGGCGGCGGCAGCAGGTCGGTGCGGTAAGCGTCAACCACGACATCCTGCGACGCCGACAAAAACGCCACCAGCACCGCCAGCAGCGCAAAGAGGCGGATGCCGTCCTTCGGCGCGCTGCCCGCCAGCGCCAGCAGCGCGCCGGCCAGCAAGAGCTGCGTCAACACAAGCCAGCCGCGCCGCCGGCCGAGCCAAGGCAGCTCGAAGCGGTCCATCAGCGGCGCCCACAGGAACTTGAAGGTGTAGGGCAGGCCGACGAGACTGAGGAAGCCGATGGTCGCGAGGTCAATGCCGTCCAGCGTGAGCCAGGCCTGCATCGCCTGACCGGTGAGTGCCAGCGGCAGGCCGGATGCAAAGCCCAGCAGGCAGACGACGGCCAGGCGCCGCAGGGCGCTGATCCTGGAAGTTAGGCTTTTGGCTTCGACGGCGGCCGGATGCTGGGGAACAGGCGTGGGCAGCGGCATCGCGGCATTCTAGAGAGCAGCCCGGTCGGCCGGACTTCAAACGCCGACGAAGAACATCGCCGCTGCCACCGCCGTGGCCGGTAAAGCCCCCAGCAGCAGCCCACCGGCACCGATCGACCCGTCCTCGAAGCCCTGCTTGAGCAAGGCCACGCCCGCCGGGTTGGGGGCATTGGCAATCACCGTCAACCCCCCGCCGGCCACGGCGCCGGCCACCAGCATGTATTTGGCGGGGTCGGAGATGCCGGTGATGAGCGAGCCCAGGTAGGTCAACGCCGCGTTGTCGGTGATGGCCGTCAGGCCCATCGCACCGAAGAACAGCGCGGTGGGCTGCAGGCCCGACACGATGGGCTGCAGCCACCACCGCTGCATGCCGCCCAGCACCACCAGGCCGGCGAGGAAGAAGCCGACCAGCAGCGCCTCTTTCAGGATCAGCGGCGACTGGTGGCGTTCATAGGCTTGTGCGTAGCCCAGGAACAGCAGGAACAGGCCCAGGAAGATGACCGGATGATGGGCAAATGCGACCACTGCCGCCAGGAAGGCGAGGTGGATCGCGATCACGATTGGCGGCACCGGTGCCGGCACCGGCACTGATGCGGCGGCGGCTGGCGCCTCGATCAGCTTGCCCGCCAGGTGCGGGTGCAGCAGCCAGGTGATGCCCGTCGCATTGATGAGCACCGCGATGCAAGCCTTCCAACCGAATTGAGTGGCCATGAAAGCACTGTCCCAGTTCCACGCGGCTGCCACCATCAGCACCGGCGGCGCGGCAAAGCTCGTCAGCGTGCCGCCGATCGAGATGTTGACGAACAGCACACCGAGCGCGCCGTATTTCAACCACTCCGGGATGCCGGGGCGAAACACCAGCGGCGCCAGCATCAACGCCGCCAGCGTCATGGCGGCGGGCTCGGTCACCAGCGACCCGGCCATCGGCACCAGGGCCAGGCACAACCAGGTCTGCGCCACAGCGCTGGGCAGCGGCATGCGCCGGGCGATCATCGACACCACCGCCTTGATGAATTCGAGCACCGGCCTTGAGCCGGCCACGACCATGATGACGAAGACGAATAGCGGTTCGGTGTACTGGCGCGTTTCGGCGTAGCGGACCGCCGCCGCACTGCCCTCCACGGCGGCCATGCTGGCGACCAGAACCACGGCCCAGAAACCGAACACCACCTCGACTTCGCCCAACAGGTGAAACAGGCCCGAATGCCGTGCATGCCGGTGCGCCAGATGCTCGAAGAACTTGGTGGAAAAGGTGTGAACGAGCGCCAGTGTGAAGAGCACCACGGCGATGATTTCGATGGTCATGATGGGCGCACAAACCTCAAAGTGAAGCGCGGGTTTCGGCTTGCCGCCGCCGGTCAAGCTGCGCCGCCAGGCTCGGCTGCGATGGCGGCCTCAAGACGCGAACGATGCCACGCGCGCGACGGGCCCGGTCACACTCCGGGTGCCACGCTGCGGGCCAGCCCGCAGCAGCCCCGCCAATCAAGCCGGTTTGGGGGCGACAGCCGGCGTCACGGCAGAAGCCGGTACGGGGGGTGCAGCGGGCGCAGCGGGCGCAGCCGGCAAGGCGCCGGGATGCTGCTGGTAGATCGCCTGCGCCAGTGCCAGCAGCGTTTCTTTCGGCAGCTCGCCCACGAGCGCATAACCCGCACCTTCCTCGACCCAGTAGAAGAGGCCCAGCTTGCCCTGCTGTTCATAGCGGAAGGCGGCGTTGGTGCCCTGCTCGGGCTTGCGCAGGTACACGGTGACGCGGCGGGGTGGCCCGGTGACGGGCGCGTCCTGGTACATCAACTGCGCGCTCTTGCCCGGGCCGTCGGGCAGCAGCCGGCCACCGACGAGCTCGAAACCCTGCGTCCGCAGGTCGAACAGTTTCACGGGGATGTCGATGCGGCGGGTCAACCAGCGCGCCAGGTGTTCTTCCTGCGCCTTGACCTCGACCGCGTGGCGCGGCTCGGCGACATAGATGCTGTGGGCAAAGGCGGCGCGCTGCACCCAGCCCTGCGCCGTGCCGGGGGCCAACTGCTGGCGCAGTTGCAGGGCCATTGCAAGCTGACGTTGCTGCTGCCACTGCCACACTGCACCGCCGCCCAGCAGCGCACCACCCGCCACCAGGCCCACCGCCGCTGCAGCCATGGCCCAGCGCGGCGGCGTCGTGGCGGCGCGACGCCACACGGTGGCCTTCAAGGCCTCGGGAGCGGGTTCGTGCAGCACGCTGCCAAACAGGCGGCCGAGTGCATCGCGGTCGGCCGCCCAGGCTTGCACGCGCGCCAACTCGTCGGGGCGGGTCTGGAGCCAGGCCTGCACCGCGTCGCGCTCGCTCGTTTCGAGTTCGCCATCCACCCAGGCGCTGAGCTTTTCCTCGGTCATGGCACCGCCCTTGCCGTCGCCCGTGCCGTGATTCATCTGTTCTGCATCCATGCTCACACCACCCGCTTGAGCTGGGTCACCGTGTCGGGCCGCGCCGGGCGCCCGTGCCCGTCCAGGAACTTGCGCAAGGCGGCGCGGCCCCGGCACACGCGCGACATCACGGTGCCAATGGGGATGCGCAGCACACCGGCCACTTCGGCGTAGCTGAGCTGCTCGACGCACACCAGCAGCAGCGGCTCGCGCTGCTCGGGCGACAGCAGCGCCAGCGCGGCTTGCAGGTCAAGGCGCAGGCCCAGGTTGGGACCTGGGTCGGCGTTGTTCTCGTCTTGCACCCGCTGCAGTTCAGCAGGGTCGGTGACCGTCATGCGGGACTCCCGGCGCACCGTGTCCAGGTGCGCGTTGTGCGCGATGGACAGCAGCCACACACCCATCTCGCGTTGCGGGTCAAACTGCTGCCAGTGCGACAGCGCCCGCTCCAGGGCCTGTTGCGACAGGTCGTCGGCCGCAGCCGCATCAAAGGTCAGGGCCCGCGCGTAGCGGCGCAAACGCGGAACGGCGTCCAGCAACTGTCGGCGAAAGGCGGGCGGAGCGTCCAATGTCAGGCATACGGTCGGGGTGGGCGCATTATTCCCCGCGCCGGCCGAAGGTCTGGC
>JANNGN010000056.1:0-8694 GCA_031403895.1 Rubrivivax sp.
GGGCTGCCGAAGATGAGGCTGTTGTCCGGGAATTCCTGGCCTTCAGTCAGCACCGAGCCAGCGCCGACGAGGCAGTTCTTGCCGATGCGCACGCCGTTCAGCAGCACCGCCTGGATGCCGATGAGCGAGCCGTCGCCCACCGTGCAGCCGTGCAGCATGACCTGGTGGCCCACCGTCACGTCGTCGCCCAGCGTGAGCGGGAAGCCCATGTCGGTGTGCAGCACGCTGCACTCCTGCACGTTGCTGCGCGCACCCAGCGTGATCCATTCGTTGTCGCCGCGCAGCACCGCGCCGTACCAGACACTGGCGTTGTCGCCAAGGCTGACGCGGCCGATGACGGTGGCGCTGTCGGCCACCCAGGCGGTGGGCGCGATGCGGGGGCGGCCGTCAACGGTGTCGCCGAGTTGGTAGATGGCCAAGCTGTCTCCCTGGGTCGCCCGGGCTCGGGCGCAGCCGATAATTATCGGATGGAGCTTCGATCCGCCGCACTGAAGGCCTTGTTGCTGGCCGAGCCGGCCGCCAAGGCAACGGCCGCGTGCTTGCTGCACCCGGCCGAAGACGGCCCTGTGGATGCCGACGTGCTGCTGCATCCCGCCGGTCCCCTGCCCGGCCGCACCGAGCGCCCGCCTCTGGTCGCACCCGATGCGCTGAAGCGCCGTTCGCCCTTTACGCCGGAGGGCCGCGCCGCGCTCTTGCACGCCGTGGCGCACATCGAGCTCAACGCCATCAACCTGGCGCTGGATGCCGTCTGGCGCTTTCCCGCCATGCCCGACACCTACTACCGCGACTGGCTGCGCGTTGCGGCGGAAGAGGCGCTGCATTTCACGCTGCTGGCCGAGCATCTATCGACCTTGGGCCACCAGTACGGCGACTTCCCCGCCCACGACGGCCTTTGGGCCATGACCGAGCGCACCGCAGGCGACATCACCGCACGCATGGCGCTGGTGCCGCGCACGCTGGAAGCGCGCGGGCTGGACGCCACGCCACCGATGCAGGCGCGGCTGCGCCAGGCCGGCGACCTGCGCGCGGTGGAAATCCTGGACCTGATCCTGCGCGACGAGATCGGCCATGTCGCCATCGGCAACCACTGGTACCGCTGGCTGTGTACGCGCGACGGGCACGACCCGGTGGCGCACTACGCGGTGCTGGCAGCGCGTCACGGTGCGCCCCGGCTGCGGCCGCCCTTCAACCACGGCGCGCGGCTGGCGGCGGGCTTCACCGCCGAAGAGATCGCAGGCCTGGGCGCCTGAAGCGCTGCCTTGTAGCGCTGCCCGGGCGCAGGTTTACACTTCGCGCCGTCCAGGCCCACCACACACCGCCCGCACCATGACGCATCTGTCCACCCGCCGTTTTCTCCAGATCGCGGGCATCGCCGCCGCTGGCCTGCTGCTTGCCGCATGCGGCAAGAAAGAAGCCCCGCCCGCGCCGGCTGCCAGCGCATCGGCGGCTGCGCCCGCAGCCGCGCCGGCCAAGGTTTATGTGGTGGGCACCGACGCCGCCTACGCGCCCTTTGAGAGCCAGAACGAAAAGGGCGAGATCGTCGGCTTCGACATCGAAGTGGTGCAGGCCGTGGCCAAGAAGGCCGGCATCGAGCTCAAGTTCGTCAACACCCCCTGGGAAGGCATCTTCAATGCGCTGGGTCAGGGCGACCGCGACATGATCGTGTCGGCCGTGACCATCACCGCCGAGCGCAAGGGCACGATGGATTTCAGCGACCCCTACTTCGACGCGCAGCAACTGATCGCCATCAAGCAGACGAGCAAGATAAGCAAATTCGCCGACCTGAAGAAGCTCAAGGTCGGCGTGCAAACCGGCACCACTGGCGACGAAGCCGTGACCAAGCTGCTGGGCAAGACCAGCACCGCCATCAAGCGCTTCGAATCCACCCCGCTGGCGCTGAAGGAACTGGAAGCCGGTGGCGTGGACGCGGTAGTGGCCGACAACGGTGTCGTCATCAACTACGTGGCCAACAACCCGGGTGGCAAGTTCAAGAGCATTTCCGACAAGGACTTCGTGCCCGAGCAGTACGGCATCGCGCTGAAGAAAGGCAATGTCGAGTTGCAGGCCAAGCTGAACAAGGGCCTGGCCGAGATCCGTGCCGACGGCAGCTACGACGCCATCTTCACGAAGTACTTCGGCGCTCCGCCGGCCAAGGCAGCCGCGCCGGCTGCCCCCGCGCCCGCAGCGTCCAAGTAAATCGAAGTCAACGCAGCGCAGGGCCCTTTGGATGGATCTTCGCTGGGAGATCCTTGCCGGCTACGGGCCGCTCTTCGTGAGCGGCCTTTTCATGACCATCCAGCTCACGCTGGTGGCGATTGGCGCCGGGCTCGTGCTGGGCGTGGTGTTCGGTCTCATCAGCACCTCCACCGACGCGCCGCAGCCGGCCACCGTGCCAGCGCGGCTGCTGCTCATGCTGGCCCGCTGGGTGACAGTGGCCTACGTCGCTTTTTTCCGCGGCACGCCGCTGTTCGTGCAGATTCTGCTGGTGCATTTTGCGCTGATGCCCGCGCTGATCCACCCCGACAGCGGCTGGCTGCTGGACGGTGAAGCCGCGCGCACCTTTCGCCAGGAGCACGGTGCCTTCTTCTCAGGCTGCCTGGCGCTGAGCCTGAACGCGGGCGCCTACATCAGCGAGATCTTTCGCGCCGGCATTCAGAGCATCCACCGCGGCCAGACCCAGGCCGCCTATAGCGTGGGCCTGACGCACGCGCAGGCGATGCGCTTCGTGGTGCTGCCGCAGGCCTTCAGGCGCATGGTGCCGGCGCTGGTGAACGAGGGCATCACGCTGATCAAGGACTCGTCGCTGGTCTCGGCCATCGGCCTGGCTGAACTGGCGCTGGCCGCGCGCACCGTGGCGGGGGCGTATTCGCGCTACTGGGAACCGTATCTGGCGATCTCTGCGGTCTATCTGGTGCTGACACTCACGCTGTCGCTGCTGGCCAAGCGGCTGGAAGCACCGGCCCACCTGCGCGGCCGCTGAGGCGGCGGACAAGTGTTGCGCGGAAGCTGCGTCCGGGCGGGTTTCGCTGCGTTGCGGCAGGCTTGCATCGGGTTTGCCCGGAGATGGCACTTAGACTTCTGGCACTGAACTGCAGCAGCCAAGCTCTGCAGTCACTCGTTCAACTCCCTCAAGGAAACATATGAAGCGCACCCTCATCGTCGCCGCGATCGCCACCCTGGCCGCCGGCGCCGCCACGGCCCAAAGCAGCGTCACGATCTATGGCCGCCTGAATCTGTCGGCCGAGAACCAGAAGAACGTCACCGCCAACGGCACAGTCAAGGCGCTTCAAAACTCTGCGTCGCGCCTTGGCTTCAAGGGCACCGAAGACCTCGGCGGTGGCCTGAAGGCCGGCTTCCAGCTTGAGCACGGCCTCAACGCCGACACCGGCCTGCCGTCCGGCGCTTTCTGGGGTCGTCAGAGTGAAGTCAACCTGAGTGGCGGCTTCGGCATGATTCGGCTCGGCAACTTCTTCAGCGAAGCCTACTTCGCCACTGCTGACTACATCAGCAACCACAACCACGACACGGGCACCTCCGAAGACAAGCTCTACGCTTATGTCGGCCGCAACACCAACAAGATCGGCTATCGCACGCCCGAGTTTGTCAAAGGCTTGACCGCTGAAGTTGCTGTCAGTGCTGGTGAAGGTGGCGGTCGTGCACGCAGCTATGACTTCGCCACGAACTACGCCATCGGCGGGCTGCAACTGGGTGCCGGCTACGAGAAGAACGGCACCGCGAAACAGTTCGCCGTGCGTGCTGCCTATGGGTTTGGCCCTGTGCTTCTGGGCGCTTACGTTCAGCGTGACAGCAACGCCTACGGCGCCAATCTGGGCGACCGCACCACGGCCCGCGTCTCGGCCATGGTCACCTTTGGCGCCAGCGAGTTGCACGCCAACTTCGGCCGCGCTGGCCATTACAGCAAGCTGTCCAACAGCGCCGCTTCGCAGGCCACGCTCGGCTACAACTACAACCTGAGCAAGCGCACCAAGGTTTACAGCTTCGTCTCGAAAGTCAATAACGGCACAGCGCTCAGCTACTTTGGCGCATTGGGTGCTGGAGGCCGGGTGCTCGACACCACGGTCATTGCTGCTGGCGTACGCCACAACTTCTGATCGCTGCCTTCGGGCACCTTCGATTCCGAGGGCCGGTCGAAAGACCGGCCTTTTTCATTCATCCACGAGGATGGTGTTTCGCGTGCAGCAGCCGCAGTCGCTCGCGCGCCACATGCGTGTAGATGGTGGTGGTGCCGATGTCCGCGTGCCCCAGCAGCATCTGCACTGCGCGCAAGTCGGCACCGTGGTTGAGCAGATGGGTCGCAAAGGCATGGCGCAGGGTGTGCGGTGACAGCGGCGCATTCACACCGCCCTGCACCGCATAGCGCTTGATCAGGCGCCAGAACATCTGCCGCGTCATGCCCGCGCCCAGGCGCGTGACGAAGAGCGCCTCGCTGCTGTGCAGGCCCAGGATGCCGGCGCGCGCCTCGGCCAGGTAGCGGCGCAACCAGTCATGGGCCTCGGCGCCGAATGGCACCAGCCGTTCGCGCGCGCCTTTGCCCAGCACGTGCAGCACACCCTCGTCCAGCCCCAGGTGGACTGTCTTGGCCTGCACCAGTTCGCTCACGCGCAGGCCGCTGGCGTACATCAGTTCGATCATCGTGCGGTCGCGCAGGCCCAGCAGCGTGGCCACGTCGGGCGCGGCCAGCAGCGCTTCGACTTGCGCTTCCGACAAGGTCTTGGGCACACGCAGCGCTTGCCGCGCGGCTTGCAGGCGCAGCGTCGGGTCGGCGTGGATCAGCCGCTCGCGCAGCGCCCAGCGAAAGTAGCGCTTGAACACCGTCAGGCGCCGGTTGGCCGTGGTGGCGCGCGTGCTGGCGTGGCGCGCGCTCATGAAGGCGAGCAGATCGACTTCAGTGCTGGCGTCGATGTCCCTGCCATGGCTGGCCCGCAGCCAGTCGCCGTACAGGCTCAGGTCGAGCCGGTAGGCTGCCAGCGTCAGGGGCGCCAGGCCGTCTTCGATCCAGAGTGCGTCGATGAAGCGGTCAATCAACGCCTGGCCGGGTTGCGGCGTCATCTCAGGAGCGCAACGCGCTTTACTCCAGCGACAGCCGCTGCTTGGCCACGACTTGTTTGTAAACCTCGAGCTCAGCCTTCATCTGCAGCGCAAACTGCTCGGGCGTGTTGCCGACGATCAGCGAGCCGGTTTCTTCGATGCGCTTCCTGACGTTGGCATCCTCCAGCGCCCTCTTCACCGCAGCCGCCACCTTGTCCACCACGTCCCTGGGCGTGCCCTTGGGCGCCAGGATGCCGTAATAGGCCATGCGGTTGACGGGCTCCAGCCCCACTTCCTTGAAGGTGGGCACGCTCGGCAGTTGCGTCAACCGTGCAGGCGCAGCGACGACGATGGGGATCAGCCGACCGTCCTTGATGAAGGGCAGCGCCGACGGCATGTTGTCGAAGATGATCTGCACCTGCCCGGCCACGGTGTCATTCAGCGCCGGGCCCGCGCCACGGTAGGGAATGTGCGTCATGAACACATTCGCCAGGCTCTTGAACAGTTCGGTCTGCAAGTGGCCGATGCCGCCGGTGCCCGAACTGGCATAGCTGTACTTGCCCGGGTTCTTCTTCAGCTCGGCGATGAAGCCCTTGTAGTCGCGTGCCGGAAAACTGGGATGCACCGCAATCACGTTGGGCGTGGCGGCGATGTTGATGACGGGCACAAAGTCCACCGCCGGGTTGTAGCCAATCTTCGGATTGATGGCCGGGTTGGCGGCGGTCGTGGAGACTGTTGCCATGCCCAGCACATGCCCATCGGGCGTGGCCTTGATCATCTCCAGCGCGCCGACCGAACCGCCGCCGCCCGCCTTGTTTTCCACCACCACCGTCTGCCCCAGCGAGGCGCCCATCTTCTCGCTGACGATACGGGCCACGATGTCGGTGGTGCCACCGGGCGCAAACGGCACGATCAGGCGCACCGGCTTGCTCGGGTAGGCCTGGGCCTGGACTGACAGCGGCAAAACGAATGTGGTCACTGCGAGCGCGGCGAATGCAGCGAGTCTGGAGCGGTGCATGGGAGGAGTCTCCTGGTGGTTGTTCGGGGTCACGGCGTGGCGGTATTGCGTGCCGGTCATTGGGCGAGCAAGCCCGCCTTCATGCGCTCGTCGTAGGGGTGCTCACCGATGAAAGCCCGCAGCAAAGCCGCGTACAGGTCGGCACCCGCAATCGGCTCGGCCACGAGTTTGCCATTGCGGGCAAAGAGCAGACCGCGCGCGGGGTCGAAGTCGAGGTCAACGCTGTCGCGCTTGCGCACCGGCCCGCTGGCCGTGATCTGCTCGGCGAAACGCTGCACGCGTGGCTGCAGGGCGGCCCACTCTGCGGCGGGGCTGTTGCGTTCGATGCCCTTTTGCAGGGCCTTGACGAACTCTGCCGCCGGCACGTCCTGCAGCATGCGCAGCTGCAGCCGCTTCGGCCCGGCCTGGGCCAGCACCTGCGCGGCAGAGGTTGCGCGTTCGGGCAGGTACAGGCCCACGGCATAACCCTTGAACCACGCTACTGTACGCACACCCGTGCCGTTGAGCTGCAGCTCGGTGTTGAGCAGGCGCACACGGCCGGCAAAGGACTGGCCTTCGACCAACCGCGCAGCGGCCTGGGCGCCGTCCTGCGCCTGCGCCATGCCAACGGCTGGCACCACGAGGGTGGCTGCGGTCAGCACAAGTTGCATCAACAGGCGTCGGTTCAGGGTCATGGGGGTGGGGGCGGTGCAGCCCCTGTTGCTGGTAACGCGCATCGTGCCCTGGCCGCCGACCGGCGGCCGTGCGGACGCCCACACTGCAGACAATGCCGGGCCCGTCATGCTGCGTCCGCGCGCTGGGCCAGCGCCCAGTCGATGTGCTCTTGCACCAGCGCGTCCGCACCGTCGCGCGCGGCACTCAGGGCCTGCGCAATCTGCAGCAGCCCCGACTCGCGCCACGCATTGCCCAGGCCCACCGCCAGGTTGCGCCGCCAGCGTGTCCAGCCGATGCGGCGGATGGCGCTGCCCTCAGTGCGGCGCAGGAATTCTGGCTCGTCCCAGGCCCACAGCTGCAGCAGCGAGCCCTGCGCGAACCCGTCGCGCACGTCGAAGTCGGGCAAGGTGCTGCGCTGCGCGTACTTGTTCCAGGGGCAGGCCAGTTGGCAGTCATCACAGCCGTAAATGCGGTTGCCGATGAGCGGCCGCAACTCGGGCGCGATGGCGCCTGCGTGTTCGATCGTGAGGTAGCTGATGCAACGCCGCGCATCAAGCCGGTAGGGCGCCACGATGGCCTGCGTGGGGCAGATGTCGATGCAGGCGCGGCACTGGCCGCAGTGCGCGCTGGTCGGCGCGTTCACGGGCAGTGGCAGGTCGATGAAGATCTCGCCCAGGAAGAACATCGAACCCGCATCGCGCGACAACGCCAGCGTGTGCTTGCCGCGCCAGGCCAGGCCGGCGCGCGTGGCCAACTCCACTTCAAGCACGGGCGCGGAATCGGTGAACACGCGGTGGCCGAAGGGCCCCACCGCAGCCATCAACTTGTCGGCCAGTTGCTGCAGGCGCAAGCGCATCACCTTGTGATAGTCGCGGCCGCGTGCATACACAGACACCACCGCGCGTTCAGGCTCTTGCAAAGCCTGCTCTTCCAGCGCGCACCATCCCGCGTCGGCAGCGCGCGGCAGGTAGTCCATGCGCGCGCTGATCACACGCACCGTGCCCGGAATCAGTGCCGCCGGCCGTGCGCGCTTCAGGCCATGCGCGGCCATGTAGGCCATGTCACCGTGGAAGCCTGCGGCCAGCCAGTCCAGCAGCCCCGCTTCGGCCCGCGCGAGGTCAACGCCGGTGATGCCGATCTGGGAGAATCCCAGCCCATGCGCCCATTCGCGCAGCTGCACGACGAGCTGCTCTTTGTTGATGTTGCTCAAGTTGTTGACGTGAAGTTCACCGGGCATGAACCCATTCTAGAAACCCGCACCCTGCACTGGGCCAGCGAAGCCGACTGCGTGGCCTTTGCGCAGGCGTTGGCACCCATGCCGGCGCTGCGCGAAGCCTGCATCGAACTGCGCGGCCCGCTGGGCGCCGGCAAGACGACTTTTGCGCGCCACCTGCTGCGCGCGCTGGGCGTCACCGGACGCATCAAGAGCCCCACCTACGCCGTGCTGGAGCCGTACACGGTGGGCGACCTGGCCATCTCGCACCTTGACTTCTACCGCTTCGCAGACAGCCGTGAAGGCCTGGACGCGGGCCTGCGTGATGTCTTCGCAGAACCCGGCCTGAAGCTCGTCGAGTGGCCGCAGCACGCCGCCAGTCTGCTGCCGGTGGCCGACTTGCGGATCAGCATCGAGCCCGGCGACGACGGTCAGCGCACGGTGCAGGTCGAAGCCGGCACCCCACGCGGCCAGGCGCTGTTGCCATGACGCCGACCAGCCGCCGCAGCGCACTGCGTTCGATGGCTCAGTTGGCGCTGCTGCTGGGCACGCACAACATCGTCCAGGGCGCCACCATCGTGGCCGTGCGGCTGTGGCCGGCACGCGACTACACGCGCGTGACGATCGAATCCGACCAGGCCCTGGCCGCCACGCACTTGCTGACGCAGGCGCCGCACCGGCTGGTGGTGGACATCGGCAACCTCGAGCTCAGCCCGGCCCTGCGCGACCTGGTGGGCACCGTGCGCGCTGACGACCCCTT
>JANNGN010000057.1:0-3481 GCA_031403895.1 Rubrivivax sp.
TGGCGCAGGCCGATCTGCTGTGCCCGGTGGACGGCGCCATCAGCCAGTTTGGCCGCATTGACGGCGAGCGCATCTTCCAGGCCAAGGGCCATGACTACAGCGCCACGGCCTTGCTGGGCGGTGACGGCGCACTCGCCGCGCACTTTCACAATGGCCACTTTGCCACGCTGTACCTGAGCCCGAAGGACTACCACCGCATCCACATGCCGTGTGCGGGCCGGCTGCTGCGCATGATTCATGTGCCGGGCGAACTGTTCTCGGTGAACCCGGTCACCGCGCGCGGCGTGCCGGGCCTGTTTGCGCGCAACGAGCGCGTGGTGTGCGTGTTTGAAGGCATCGATCAGCGCCCCTGGGTGCTGGTGCTGGTGGGCGCCACAATCGTTGGCAGCATGGCCACCGTGTGGCACGGCGTGGTCAATCCGCCGCGGTCGGGCGCAGTGCGCGAATGGTCTTATCAGGACACGCGCACCGAACTTGCACAAGGCGCCGAGATGGGCCGCTTCCTGCTGGGCAGCACGGTGGTGCTGCTGTTCCCGCCCGGGCCGCTGGCCTTCGACCCGGCCTGGCAGCCGGGCGGTGCAATCCGCATGGGTCAGCGCATGGCCGACTTCTTCGCCGGCCCCGTGCGCAGCCGTCCGGCCCGGTCCGCGTGAGCTTTGCCGTCAACCCGCCGGCCGCAGGCTGGGCGCGGTTGCTGCTGTGGGTGGTGCCGCTCTTGTGGTCGTCGAACTACATCATTGCGCGGCTGGCTGACGGTGTGATCGCGCCCCATGCGCTGGCGCTGGGCCGCTGGGCGCTGGCGGCGCTGCTGTTGCTGCCCTGGGTGGGGCGCGGCTTGTGGGCGCAGCGTGCGGTGTTGCGGCGCGAATGGCTGCATCTGCTGGTGCTGGGTTTTTTCGGCATGTACATCTGCGGCGCCTGGGTTTACCTTGCCGGGCGCAGCACCAGCACCACCAACATTGCGCTCATTTATGCGGCCACGCCGATGGCCATCGTGGCCGCGAGTTCGCGTGTGCTGCACGAACGCATGAGCCGTTCGCAATGGGCCGGTGTGGTGCTGGCGTTGCTGGGCCTGCTGTTCGTCATCAGCAAGGGTGACTTCATGCGGCTGCTGGCGGTGCAACTGGTGGCGGGCGATGCGTGGATCACGGCCGCCGCCGCCAGCTGGACGGCCTATTCGGTGCTGCTCAAGCGCTGGCCTTCGGCGCTGGGGCCGGGTGAGCGACTGGTGGCCATCATTGGCGGTGGGCTGGTGGTGCTGCTACCCACCACGCTGCTGGAAGCGGCGCTTTCCTCAACGCCGGCGTTCAGCCCGGGGGCGCTTTTGTTTGTGCTGCTGGCTGCAGTCGTGCCCGGTGTGCTGTCGTACGGCGCGTATTCGCTGCTGCAGCGTGAACTGGGCGCGTCGCGCACGGCGATGATGCTTTACCTGGCGCCGGTGTACGGCACGCTGCTGGCCTGGGCGGTGCTGGGGGAAGTGCCGCAGTGGTACCACGCCGCCGGTGCGGCGATGATCCTGCCCAGCATCTGGCTGGCGACGCGTTCGTTGCCGCGCCGGGTGCCGGGTTCAACCAAATAGCCCCGGCGCGCGCTGTGGGTCGTCGTCCTGGCTGTAGAAGCAGTTGGGGCAGACCGCGCGGTAGCTTTCGTTGCCGCCGATCATGACCTGCTCGCCTTCTTTCACGCGCCGGCCTTGCGCGTCCACACGCAAGTTCATCGACGCCTTGCGCGCGCAGGCACAGATGGTCTTCATTTCTTCCAGGTCGTCGGCCAGCGTCAGCAACGCGGCGGCGCCCGGGAATGCGTCACCGCGGAAGTCGCTGCGCAGCCCGTAGCACAGCACCGGCACCGGGCGCTGGTGCGCCAGCCGGTGCAACTGCTGCACCTGCGCGTGGGTCAGGAACTGGGCCTCGTCGATCAGCACGCAGGCAACGCCCTCACCCAGCCACGCCGCGTCGAACACCGTGTCGGCGCCAAAGCTTTCTGCCGGCCGCTGCAGACCCAGGCGCGAAGCGATGCTGCCGCCGCCAGCGCGGTCGTCATGCGCGGCCGTGAACATGCGCACGCGCATGCCGCGCTCTTCGTAGTTGTGCGCCGCTTGCAGCAAAGCGGTGGACTTGCCGGCGTTCATGGCCGCGTATCGGAAATAGAGCTTGGACAGAGTTGCCCCTCATTCGGCTTTGGGCCGACCGCTCCCAAGCGCGGGCGGGCCGGCTTGGGCGCGGCCCTGCGCCCGGCCCGCGACTCTATGCCGACCGCAAGCCTAAAGCGCCGGAATGCGCAGCGACTGCCCCGGATAGATTTTGTCGGGGTGGCTGAGCATGGGCTTGTTGGCCTCGAAGATGAGCGGGTACTTGCTGGCGTCGCCGTAGAACTTCTTGGCGATTTTGCTCAGGTTGTCGCCGCTGACCACGGCATGGAACTGCGCTTCGGGTTCGGGCGACACGACGGTCATCATGTCGTTCACGGCGGCAACGCCAGCCACGTTGCCGCAGCACAGCAGGATCTTTTCCTTCGTCGCCTGGTCAGCCACCTGGCCGGCCACGGTGACGGTGGCGGTGGTGGCATCGAAAGACACGTCCAGGTTGTTGCCCGGCAGGCCCTGGGCGTTGATGTACTTGACGATCGAGTCGCCAGCGGCCTTGCTCAGCGCAGCCACGTTTTCGGCGGTTGGCGCGCTAACCACTGCATCTTGCGCGGCCTTGGCTTCGCCGCGACCGAACAGCTTTTCGCCGGCCTCTTTGATGAACGACATCAGACCCATGTTGGGCTCCTGGAGTGGGGGGTGTTGGGCAGCAATGGTGCCGTGCCAGTGCCTGGCTGTGCCTAGCCTGGAGGATGGTCCAGGCGTAGGACGCGAGCCCGATGCGCGGGGTCAATCGCTCAGCAGCCCGCGTTTCTCGATGAAGCTGACCACCTCGGCCAGGCCCTGTTTCGTGCGCAGGTTGCTCATCACATAAGGACGCGTGCTCTGCCACGCCGGCCGCATGCGGCGGGTGTCGGTTTCCATCACCTCAAGGCTGGCGCCCACGTACGGCGCGAGGTCGATCTTGTTGATGACGAAGAGGTCGCTCTTGGTGATGCCCGGGCCGCCCTTGCGCGGAATTTTTTCGCCCGCCGCGACGTCGATGACGTACAGCGTCAGGTCGCTCAGTTCGGGGCTGAAGGTGGCGGCCAGGTTGTCGCCGCCGCTTTCGATGAACACGATGTCAGCGTTCGGGAATTTCTCGAGCATGCGGTCCACCGCCTCGAGGTTGATCGACGCGTCTTCACGGATCGCGGTGTGCGGGCAGCCGCCGGTCTCCACGCCCATGATGCGTTCGGCCTCGAGCGCGCCGGCCACGGTGAGCAGTCGCTGGTCTTCCTTGGTGTAGATGTCGTTGGTGATGACCACCAGCTCCCAGCGCTGGCGCATGGACTTGCACAACATCTCCAGCAGCGTGGTCTTGCCGCTGCCCACCGGGCCGCCCACGCCCACGCG
>JANNGN010000058.1:0-13377 GCA_031403895.1 Rubrivivax sp.
CCAGCAAACTGGTCTGAAATAATACGTGACCAAAACATAATTGGAAATATTGTCCGCAAGAAATTAACAGGTGAATATACTGATCAAAAGGGCGAGTATGTTGAACGGCGAGTTCGTGATATTCTTGATGAAATAAAGCGAAAACATGGCACTTCAAATGCTCATGGGCAGGTCAAGTTGGTTGGCAAAGAAATTGATTATGCAATACCTTCCCTCGAAGAACCTTATGTTATGGTTATGATATCGTATATGGAAACTACATCAAGCAATCAAACAGCTCGAGCAAACGAGCAGCAAGCCATGTATCAAAAAATTGTTGGTGAGAATGTTCGTTATCCAAAAAACCAGAGAGTTTTTGTCAATGTTGTTGATGGCGCAGGCTGGCTCGGCGCCACGCAGCAACGCAGAACTGGCTGCCGCCGCGCAGAAGATCGACAGCAACGCGGTGCTCTACGCCGCTGCGCTGGTGCGCCTGGTGGTGGATGGTGGCGTGGCCCTGCCCGAAGGCGTGGCCAGCACGCGTGAACTGCTGCAGTCGGCTGCGTCACTCGTCGCATTCCAGACCGCACGCCGGGTTGCCGACAAGCCGCAGTTGGAGGCCGCCTTTACCGCAGCACTCACCGACCCGGCTTTGAACAGCCCACCGCCGGTGCCGGCCACAGGCGCAGCGCCAGTGGTCTTGCGCTACGGTTTCGGCGCCGGTGGTACAGCGGTGGTGGCGCCCCGGCTGACGCTGCGCGCCGATGGCAGCGCCACGGTGGTGACCGACAGCGCGCGGCCGGCACAGTGGCGCATGGATGGCGCGGCCCTGGTGCTGACCTACGACAATCCGATCATCCGCACCGGTTTCACCAACGCCGTGTCCCCGCCGTTTGTCCAATACCCGACCGAATTCGGCACCACGGCGCTGCGGTTCTCGGACGTTGGCGCCAGCAACGGCCGCTATGCGCTGGCGTCGATGACCACGCTGGCCTACACCGTCATCCAGGGTGGGCCTGATGCGGGCCGACGCGACTCGGTCAGCAGCAGCTTGCTGCGCCGCTACGAAGTGGCGGCACTCGCCTTGAGGACTGCGGACTTTCCGCTCGGCACGCGCATTGCGGGCCTGGCTTCAGAACGCTCTCCGGTGGCGGAGTTCAACGCCAACCGCCAGGACGTGTTGCGCATCACCGGCGCGGGCATCGGCATCATGGAACGCACCGGTGCCACCGCCTACTGGCGCGTCTTTGAAGGCGCGCTGCTGGTGGACGTGGGCACGCTGGCCACGCGCTATGTGCCGCTGGGCACTGGACCGCTGGGTGAAGAACGCTGGGCCATGGAGCAGCTGGACACGGCGCTTGATGTGACCAGCCACCGTGAAGTCATGGCCGTGCGCGCCAACGAAGTCAGCATGAGCGCGGCCGATTGGGTCAAGCCCTGGGTTGGCAATCTGAACGGGGCGGCCGGCTTCCAGCTTGTCGCTGAGCTTCAGGCCAATGGTCGCTGGGGCAACAACGGTGCCGAGCGTGGTGACCCGCTGCCTGCCGTCACCAACTTCTCGCGCCACTGGCGCCAGCTACCCGACGGGCGCCTGGAGCTGGTCAGCACCACCCCGGGCAACTGCAATCCCTTCATCGGCCTGCCCAACTGCACCATCACCTTGCAGCGCTTCTGGACGCCGCTGGCCCGCGTGGGCCGGACCGTGTGGGTGATGGAGCACCTGATCTTCAACCTGGGCAACCCTGCGTCGATCAGCAACGACTACCGCTTCGTCGCCTTCACCGACAACTCGCCGGGCTCTTGAAAGCCTGCGGGCCGACGCTAACCAAAAGATCGTCGGCCCGCTGCACGCCAGTCTTTAACTGACGAGCAGCCGGTTCACGCGCCGCACATACGCCGCAGGGTCTTCCAGGTTGCCACCTTCCGCCAGCAGTGCCTGGTCGAAGAGGATGTGCGCCAGGTCGTCGAAGTGTTCGCTGCCCTCGGCCGAGTCCAGCCGTTTGACGAGCGCATGTTCGGCGTTGACTTCCAGCGTCGGCAAGCTCTTCGGCGCGGTCTGCCCGGCTTGCTTGAGCATGCGTGCCAGGTGGCCGCTCATATCGCCTTCATCGACGACCACGCAGGCGGGGGAGTCCACCAGCCGCGTCGTCGTGCGCACATCCTTGGCGCGGTCTTTCAGCGTCGTCTTCAAGCGATCGAGCAGCGGCTTGAAGGCCTCGGCGGTGGCCTCTGCCGCCTTTTTCTCGTCTTCATCCTGCAGCTTGCCCAGGTCAACGCCGCCCTTGGCCACACTCGTCAGCGCATGGCCGTCGAATTCATACAGGTGCGACAGCATCCACTCATCGACACGGTCCACCAGCAGCAGGACCTCGATGCCCTTCTTGCGAAAGATCTCCAGCTGCGGGCTGCTCTTGGCCGTGGCCAGGGTGTCGGCAGTGACGTAGAAGACGGCGTCCTGGCCTTCTTTCATGCGCGCCACATAGTCCACCAGCGAGACGCCCGTGTCGGCGTGGGTGCTGGCAAAGCGCAGCAGCTTGGCCAGGCGCTCCTGGTTGGGGTGGTCTTCGCCCACGCCTTCTTTCAGCACCACGCCAAACTGGTCCCAGAACTCGGCGTACTTGTCTGATCTGTTTTCAGCCACGTCTTCCAGCATCGACAGCACCTTCTTCGTGCTGCCCTCGCGGATGGCCTTCACGTCGCGGCTTTCCTGCAGCAGTTCGCGGCTCACGTTCAGCGGCAAATCGGCGCTGTCGATCACGCCCTTGACGAAGCGCAGATAGACCGGCATCAGCGCTTCGGCGTCGTCCATGATGAACACACGCTTCACGTAGAGCTTGACGCCGCCGCGCTTGTCGCGGTTCCACAAATCGAAGGGCGCCTTGGCCGGCACGTACAGCAGTTGGGTGTATTCGGTGCGGCCTTCGACGCGGTTATGGGTGTAGGCCAGCGGCGCTTCCTGGTCGTAGCTGATCTGCTTGTAGAAGTCCTGGTACTGCTGGTCGGTGATGTCGCTCTTGCTGCGTGTCCACAGCGCGGCGGCCTTGTTCACCGGCTCCCACTCTTCGGTGGTCACCTGTTCGCTCTTCTCGGCGTCCCACGTCTGCTTCTGCATCAGCACCGGCAGGCTGATGTGGTCGCTGTACTTGCTGATGATCGACTTCAGCTTCCAGGTGCTGAGGAATTCTTCTTCGCCTTCGCGCAGGTGCAGGATCACGTCGGTGCCGCGCTGCGCACGCTCGATGGTCTCGACCTCGAAGTCGCCCGTGCCTTCGCTGCTCCAGCGCACGCCCTCAGACGGCGCGGCGCCCGCACGGCGGGTCTCCACCGTCAAACGGTCGGCGACGATGAAGCCGCTGTAGAACCCCACGCCAAACTGGCCGATCAAGTTGGCGTCTTTCTTCTTGTCGCCTTCCAGCTTGGCCATGAATTCGCGCGTGCCGCTCTTGGCGATGGTGCCCAGGTGTTCCACCGCTTCGGCCGCACTCATGCCGATGCCGTTGTCGCGGATGGTGATGGTCTTGGCCTTCTCGTCGTACCAGACGCGCACGTCCAGGTCCGGCGCGTCTTCAAAGAGCGAGGGCTTGTCCAGTGCCTCGAAGCGCAGCTTGTCGCAGGCGTCGGATGCGTTGGACACCAACTCGCGCAGGAAGATTTCCTTGTTGCTGTACAGACTGTGGGTGACGAGGTGCAGGATCTGCTTGACCTCGGCCTGGAATGACAGGGTTTGTTTGTCCATGATCGGGTGGATTGTTGTGGTGGAGCGAAAGGTGGGATGCGGCTATCAACCACAGCCGGCATGGCACGGTGGGGCTGCGGGGCTGGATTTCAAGGCCCCGGGCCGCGCTGGCCACTGGAGATTTTGCCCTTCACGCCCGTCTTGATGTTTTCTTGATGTCCAGCCACCAAGTCTTGCGGCCCCTTTGACACGCGCTTTCCTAGCATCACTTCCATGTTCAAGGAGCGTGTCATGGATGTGCTGGTCGTGGGGCTTGCCGGCTTGCTGTGGTTGCTGACCTGGGGCCTGGTGCGCGGCTGCGCGGCAATGCAAGTCTCCGGAGCAAAGTCATGAGCGGCTGGGACATCTTTGGCGCGGCGCTCGCGGGTGCATTGCTGTTCTATCTCGTCTTCTCCCTGCTGCGGCCCGAGGACTTTTCGTGACCGCCTCTGCATGGGGCCTGCTGGCCACCTTCTTTGCGCTGATGGTGCTGCTGGCCTGGCCGCTGGCGCGCTGGATCGACAGCGTCATGGCCGGCCGCTTCACCTTCGGCCGCCGCATCGAAGCGCCGCTGTACCGGCTGGCCGGTGTGGATGCACAAGCCGAAACGCCGTGGCATCGCTACGCCATCGGCCTGCTCGTTTTCAACGGCCTGGGCGTGATCGCGGTGCTTGCCTTGCAGCGGCTGCAATTCGTGCTGCCACTCAACCCGCAAGGCCTGCCGGCGGTGTCGGCCGACTCGGCCTTCAACACCGCTGTCAGCTTCGTCACCAACACCAACTGGCAGGGTTATGGCGGCGAAGCCACGATGGGCTACCTGACGCAGATGCTGGCGCTGACGGTGCAGAACTTCTTCTCCGCCGCCACCGGCCTGGTCGTGCTGGTGGCGCTGGTGCGTGGTTTTGTGCGCCATTCGGCGCAGGCCATCGGCAACGTCTGGGTCGATCTGACGCGCGCCACGCTGTGGATCCTGCTGCCGCTGTCGCTGGTGTTTGCACTGGTGCTGGCCAGCCAGGGCGTGATCCAGAACTTCAAGCCCTACGCCGAAGTGCAGCCGCTGGAGACCCGCAGCACGCAGACCATCGCCATGGGCCCGGTGGCTTCGCAAGAGGCGATCAAGATGCTGGGCACCAACGGCGGTGGCTTCTTCAACGCCAATTCTGCGCACCCCTTCGAGAACCCGACGCCGCTCACCAACTTCTTGCAGATGTTGAGCATCTTGCTCATTCCGGCCGCGCTGTGTTTCACGTTCGGCCGCATGGTGGGTGATGCACGCCAGGGCTTTGCCGTGTTTGCGGCGATGGCGGTGTTGTTTGTGGTGTTTGCTGCCGCCGCCATCAGCTTCGAGCAGCAAGGCAACCCGAAGTGGGCTGCACTGGGTGTCGATCAACTCGCCAGCGCCACGCAGAGCGGCGGCAACATGGAAGGCAAGGAGGTGCGCTTCGGCATCAACGCGTCGGCGCTGTTCGCCACCGTCACCACGGCCGCTTCGTGCGGCGCGGTGAACGCGATGCACGACTCCTTCACGCCGCTGGGCGGCGCGGTGCCGCTGGTGCTGATGCAGCTGGGTGAGGTGGTCTTCGGCGGCGTCGGCTCGGGCCTCTACGGCATGCTCGTGTTTGCGCTGCTGGCGGTGTTCATCGCCGGGTTGATGATCGGCCGCACGCCGGAATACCTGGGCAAGAAGATCGAGGTTGCCGAGATGAAGATGGTGTCGATCGCCATCCTCGTCACGCCGCTCCTGGTGCTGCTGGGCACCGCCGTGGCGGTCAGCAGTGAAGCCGGCCGCGCCGGCATCCTGAACCCCGGCGCGCACGGCTTCAGCGAGGTGTTGTACGCCCTGTCTTCGGCGGGCAACAACAACGGCAGCGCCTTTGCGGGCCTCTCAGCCAACACGCCGTTCTACAACGTGCTGCTGGCCGTCGTGATGGGGCTCGGCCGCTTCGGCGTCATCCTGCCGGTGCTGGCAATCGCGGGTTCACTGGCGGCCAAGAAGCGGCTTGCGGTGACCGACGGCACGCTGCCCACGCACGGCCCGCTGTTTGTCGGCCTGCTCATCGGCACGGTGCTGCTGGTGGGCCTCTTGAACTACGTGCCAACGCTGGCCCTCGGGCCGGTGGTCGAACATCTGATGCTGTGGAGCACGCAATGAGCCGCGAACCGAGCCGCGAACCGAGCCGTGACAAAGGCAGCCGCGCTGCGCTGACCCTGCTCGACCCTGCGCTGCTGCGCCCGGCGTTCGTCGATGCCTTCAAGAAGCTCGATCCGCGTGTGCAGTGGCGCAACCCGGTCATGTTTGTCGTCTTCGTCGGCAGCGCATTCACCACCGCACTGGCGTTAGCAGAACCGACTGCCTTCACCGCCAGCGTGGCGCTGTGGCTGTGGATCACGGTGCTGTTTGCCAACTTCGCCGAAGCCATGGCCGAAGGCCGCAGCAAGGCGCAGGCGGCTTCGCTGCGCGGGCTGAAGAAGCAGACCTGGTCCAAGCGCCTCGAAGGCGATTACGTGGCCGGCACCGCGCGCAGTGCGATGCAGTGGCACCCGCTGGAAGCCGACAGCCTGCGCAAGGGCCACATCGTGCTGGTGGAAGCCGGTGACGTGGTGCCGGCCGACGGTGAAGTCATCGAAGGTGTGGCCTCGGTCGATGAGAGCGCCATCACCGGCGAATCGGCGCCTGTGATCCGCGAATCGGGTGGCGACTTCTCGGCCGTCACCGGCGGCACGCGGGTGCTGTCGGACTGGGTCATCGTGCGCGTCTCTGTCAACCCCGGTGAGACTTTTGTGGACCGCATGATCGCGATGGTGGAGAACGCCAAACGCCAGAAGACGCAGAACGAAGTCGCGCTCACGATCCTGCTGGTGGCGCTGACGATCGTGTTCCTGATTGTCGTGGTGACGCTGCTGCCGTTTTCGCAGTTCAGCGTGCAGGCGGCGGCTTTGGCCACACCAGCAGCCACGGGCTCCGGCGCGGCCGGCCAGCCCGTGAGCCTGGTGGTGCTGGTGGCGCTGTTGGTGTGCCTCATCCCCACCACCATCGCCGGCCTGCTGTCGGCCATTGGCGTGGCCGGCATGAGCCGCCTGATGCAGGCCGGTGTCATCGCCACATCGGGCCGCGCGGTGGAAGCGGCGGGCGATGTGGATGTGCTGCTGCTTGACAAGACCGGCACCATCACGCTGGGCAACCGCCAGGCCAGCGCCTTCATCGCCGCGCCGGGCGTGAAGGAGAGCGAACTCGCCGACGCGGCGCGACTGGCCTCGCTGGCTGATGAAACACCCGAAGGCCGCAGCATCGTCGCGCTGGCACGGCAGAAGTTCAAGCTGCGCGATGCCGATGGCGCCGCGGCGGCCGCCATGCAGGGCGCGACCGCCGTGCCCTTCACCGCGCAGACGCGCATGAGCGGCGTGGACCTGGCGGCAGCCGGTGGCGCAGCGCGCAGCCTGCGCAAGGGCGCCGCCGACGCTATCCGTGCCCACGTGCTGGGGCTTGGCGGCAACTTCCCCGCCGCGTTGCAGACGCTGGTGGACGACGTGGCGCGCCGTGGCAGCACGCCGCTGGTGGTGTGCGACGGCGCACGGGCGCTCGGCGTGGTGGAGCTGAAGGACATCGTCAAGACCGGCATCAAAGAGCGCTTTGCAGAGTTGCGCCGCATGGGCATCAAGACCGTGATGGTGACGGGCGACAACAAGCTCACCGCAGCGGCCATCGCGGCCGAGGCCGGTGTCGATGACTTCCTGGCCGAAGCCACGCCCGAGGCCAAGCTGAAGCTGATCCGCGAACACCAGGCCGCAGGCCGCCTGGTGGCGATGACCGGCGACGGCACCAACGATGCGCCGGCTCTGGCGCAGGCCGACGTGGCCGTCGCCATGAACACCGGCACCCAGGCCGCGAAAGAGGCCGGCAACATGGTCGATCTGGACAGCAACCCGACGAAGCTGATCGAGATCGTCGAGACCGGCAAGCAGATGCTGATGACGCGCGGGTCGCTCACCACTTTCAGCATCGCCAACGACGTGGCGAAGTATTTCGCTGTTCTGCCGGCGGCCTTCGTCAGCACCTATCCGGCGTTGTCAGCGCTGAACGTGATGGGGCTGGCGAGCCCGGCGTCGGCGATCCTGAGCGCGGTGATCTTCAACGCGCTGATCATCGTCGTGCTGATCCCGCTGGCACTGAAGGGCGTGGCCTACCGCGCCGTGGGGGCGGCGGCGCTGCTGCGGCGCAATCTGCTGATCTACGGCCTTGGCGGCGTGCTTGTGCCATTCATCGGCATCAAGGCCATTGACATGGCGCTGTCGGCCATCGGCCTGGTTTGAAGGAGAGAGTCTTGAAATCGAACTCGATCGTTTCTGAACTGCGCCCGGCGCTGGTGCTGTTCGCGCTGCTGTCGGCACTCACCGGCCTGGCCTATCCGCTGCTGGTGACTGGTGTGGCGCAGTTGGTTTTTGCCGACGCCGCCAACGGCAGCCTGCTAACGAAGAACGGCAAGACCGTGGGCTCGCAGCTCATCGGCCAGGCCTTCAGCGAGCCCGGCCACTTCTGGAGCCGGCCCTCGGCCACCGGGCCTGTGGCCTATAACGCCAGTGCGTCCGGCGGCTCCAACCTGGGGCCGCTGAACCCGGCGCTGGCCGACGCCGTGAAGGCACGCGTCGAAGCGCTGCGCGTCGCCGACCCCGGCAACACGGCACCGGTGCCGGTCGATCTGGTGACCGCATCGGCCAGCGGCCTGGACCCCCACACCAGCCGCGCCGCTGCCGACTACCAACTGGCCCGCGTCGCCCGCGTGCGCGGCTTGGCCGAGGCGCAGGTGCGCGTGCTGGTGGACCGCCATACGCAAGGCGCATGGCTGGGTTTCATCGGCGAGCCGCGCGTCAACGTGCTGGCGCTGAACCTGGCGCTGTCCGCCGCAGCGAGTGGGCCAGCGCGCTGAAGGCCATGCCAGGAGGCCATGCGAAGATAAAGCGTGAACCCGCTGCCCGCCCTTTCAATGCTGGTCAACCGCGTTGCCCAGCAGGGCGGCCACCAGCGGGCTGACATTGCGCCCGAGGTCGTTGCAGGCCGGTTGCACAACCCCGAAGCTCCGGCTCGGTGGCGCTGCGTGACTGCACCGACGCCGACCTGGCGCAACAACCAGCGTGTCCTGGGCCTGCGCGAACGCTGTGAACGCGAACCGCAGCCACTGAACTGGCGCTTCCAGCGCGCCGCCTGGCGGTAGCGCAGAGGCCATGCGCGACCCCATGCGCGAAGACCGGCCCGACCCCGACGCGCTGCTGCAACGCCTGCAGGCGGATGAAGCGCGCGCACGGCGCGGCCGGCTGAAGATTTTCTTCGGCGCATCGGCCGGCGTGGGCAAGACCTACGCCATGCTGGCCGCCGCGCGCGCCGCGCAGGCGCAGGGCACACCGCTTGTCGTGGGCGTGGTCGAAACACATGGCCGTGGCGACACCGAAGCGATGGCCGCCGGGCTGCCGCGCCTGGCGCTGAAAGACGTGGCCTACCGTGGCCGCACGCTGCATGAATTCGACCTCGACGGCGCGCTGGCATTCGGCGCTGCGCAGGCAGGCGCGTCGGTGCGCCCACTCGTGCTGCTGGACGAGCTGGCGCACAGCAACGCACCCGCCGACGCGGGCAAAGGGTCACGCCACCCGAAGCGCTGGCAGGACGTGGAAGAACTGCTGGCCGCTGGCGTGGATGTCTGGACCACCATCAACGTGCAGCATCTTGAAAGCCTGAACGACATCGTCAGCGGCATCACCGGTGTGCGCGTCTGGGAAACGGTGCCCGACCGCCTCTTCGACGCGGCCGACGAAGTGGTGGTGGTGGATTTGCCGCCCGACGAACTGCTGCAGCGCCTGAAGGCCGGCAAGGTCTATCTGCCAAATGCAGCGGATGGCCGGGACAACCGCGCCGAGCGCGCTGCCGGCAACTTTTTCAGGAAGGGCAACCTGCTGGCGCTGCGTGAACTGGCGCTGCGCCGCACCGCCGACCGCGTCGATGACGAGATGCAGGCCTACCGGCGCCAGAGCGCGGTGCAGCCGGTGTGGGCGAACCGCGAATCGCTGCTGGCCTGCATCGGCCCCGGCGCGCAGGGCGAGAAGGTGGCGCGCAGTTGCGCCCGGCTGGCGACGCAGCTGGCCGTGCCCTGGCACGCCGTACACGTGGAATCGCTCGCACTGCACGGCCCGGCCGGCGCGCGGCGTGAACATGCGGCGCGCGTGCTGAAGCTGGCGGCAGAACTGGGCGCCATCACGGCCACGCTCTCGGCGCCCGATGCGGCCACTGCACTGCTGCGTTATGCGCGCGAGCACAACCTGGCGCGGCTGGTGGTGGGGCGGTCTTCGAGGCGCTTCGCCTGGCAACGTTCGCTGGCCGACCGCGTGACCGCCGAGGCCGAGGACATCGACGTGCTGCAGGTGGCGGTGCCGGCCGCCGAGCGCGGCACCCGCAGGTCGCGCAGCCAGGGGGCGCAAGACCGGCAGAACCCGCAGAACCCGCAGAACCGGCAGAACCGGCAGCGTGCCGGCCTGCCGGTCGCGGCGCCCTGGCCCTGGCAGGGTTACGTCGCTGCGCTGGCCATCTGCGGCGCCACGGCGCTGTTGGCCACGCCACTGATGGCGGTGCTGGAGCTGAGCAACATCGTCATGCTCTTCCTGCTGGCGGTGGTGGGCGTGGCACTTGGCTTCGGGCGCGGGCCGGCGGTGCTGGCGGCCTTTGTCGGCGTGGGCCTGTTCGACTTCCTGTTCGTCGAGCCGCGTTTTTCCTTTGCCGTCAGCGACGCACAGTACCTGCTGACTTTCGGCGTCATGTTGCTGGTGGCGCTGGTCATCGGCCAGCTCACCGCAGGCCTCAAGGTGCAGGCCGAAGCTGCCACGCAACGTGAGCGGCGTGTGCGCAGCCTGTACGAGATGTCGCGCGACCTGTCGGCCGCGCTGCTGCCCGAGCAGGTGGCCGAAATCGGCGCGCGTTTCCTGCGTTCGGAGTTCAGCGCCCAGAGCACGCTGCTGGTGGCTGACGCGCACAACCGGCTGCTGGCCGTGGCGGCACCTGCCGCACCCGCCGAAGCTGCCCCACAGCGGGTCGATATGGGCGTCGCGCAATGGGCCTTCGACCGTGGCGAGCCCGCCGGCCGCGGCACCGACACGCTGCCCGGCAGCGCCACGCTGGTGCTGCCGCTGAAGGCGCCGATGCGCATCCGCGGCGTGCTGTCGGTGCTGCCCAGCGACGCCCGCGTGCTGGGCACTGAACAGCGCCGGCTGCTGGACACCTGCGCGTCGCTGCTGGCGATTTCGCTGGAGCGCATCCACTACATCGACGTCGCGCAAAGCAGCACGGTGCAGATCGAGTCCGAACGCTTGCGCAATTCGCTGCTGTCGGCCATCTCGCACGACCTGCGCACGCCGCTGGCTTCTTTGATCGGCCTTGCCGACACGCTGGCGCTGACGCCGCCGCCGCCCACGGCAGCGCAGCTGGACGTGATGCAGTCGATCCGCCAGGCGGCCCTGCGCATGGCCGCGCTCGTCAACAACTTGCTCGACATGGCGCGCCTGCAGTCTGGCGCGGTGCAGCTAAACCTGCAGTGGCAGCCGCTGGAAGAAGTGGTGGGCACGGCGCTGGCGGCCTGCAAGCAGCTGCTGGCCGGCCGGCCGCTGCAGGTGCGCCTGGCCGACGGCCTGCCGCTGCTGCAACTGGACGCCGTGCTGATCGAACGCGTGCTCGTCAACCTGCTCGAAAACGCTGCCAAATACACCCCTGCCGGCTCGGCATTGGAACTGTCGGCGCAGGTCGAAGGCGACAGCGTGCAGATCACGCTGGACGACCATGGCCCGGGGCTGCCGCGCGGGCGCGAAGAAGCCATCTTCCAGAAGTTCGAGCGCGGGCAGAAGGAAAGCGCCACCGCTGGCGTGGGCCTGGGGCTGGCCATCTGCCGCGCCATCGCGCAGGTACACGGCGGCAGCATCGAAGGCGCGACGCGGCCCGAGGGCGGCGCGCGCTTCACGCTGACGCTGCCACGCGGCGAGCCGCCGCTGGATGACGGTGCGGGCAGCATCGCCGCATCCGCCGCGTCAGCCCCTTCATCGATCACCACGCCATGAGCGACAACCCCGCCCGCGTGCTGGTGGTGGAAGACGAAGCCCACATCCGCCGCTTCGTGCGCCTGGCGCTGCAGGCCGAAGGGCATGAAGTCTTCGAGGCCGACACGCTGCAACGCGGCCTCATCGACGCCGGCACGCGCCGGCCCGACCTGGTGGTGCTGGACCTGGGCCTGCCCGACGGCGACGGCGTTGACCTGATCCGCGACCTGCGCGGCTGGTCGGCGATGCCGGTGATCGTGCTGTCGGCGCGCGGCAGTGAACGCGACAAGATCACGGCCCTGGACGCAGGTGCCGACGACTACCTGGTCAAGCCGTTTGGCGCCGGTGAACTGATGGCGCGCGTGCGTGCGCAACTGCGCCGCCATGCGCAGCAGTCGCAGCAGGTGCAGGGTGGCGAACCCGTGCTGCGCTTTGCCGACGTGGTGGTGGACCTGTCGCGCCGCAGCGTGGAGCGCGCGGGAGTGCCGCTGCACCTGACGCCGATCGAATACCGCCTGCTGACCCACCTGGCCGCGCAGCCCGACCGCGTCGTGACGCACCGCCAGTTGCTGAAGGCCGTGTGGGGCCCGACGCACAGCGAAGACACGCATTACGTGCGTGTACACATGGCCAATTTGCGCAAGAAGGTCGAGGCCGAACCGTCGATGCCGAAGCACCTGGTGACCGAGGCGGGGGTGGGGTATCGGTTTGTGCCTTGAGCGCTGGGTGCGTGCGCAGCTTTGGGCCAGCGTTGTGCTGTAGAGAGTGCGTGCAGTTGATATCGTCGGCATCACGCTGAGCCAACCGGAGTTCGCCATGGCCGACATCATCCTGCGCAACCTGGGAGACGACTTGAAAGAGAAGCTGCGTCGGCGCGCCGCCAGCAACCAGCGATCCATGAACGCCGAGTTGCGCGAGATCGTCAGTGCCGCGCTGGCCCGGCCTCGGCGCAGCAACCTTGGCGAGCTGAAGCAGCTGGCCGCCGACATCCGCGCACTGAGCGCAGGGCGCCCCCAGACTGCGTCTGAAGACCTGCTGCGCGAGAGCCGCGACGAGAAAAGAAGCGGGTGATTGACGCCGGCGCCGCCGCCAAGTTGCTGGCGCCGGAACCCGACACGCCATGCCTGACAGGCGGCTGCATCCGCGGTGCCATGCGGTTACTACGGCAAGGTTGGTCGAGCGTTTGGTTGTTGGATGCTGAGTGACACGACACGGATGCAAAGCCCCCATGGGACCGATTGGTGCGAAATACTCCGACTCGATCTTCGCCGCGCGAATCACCGCGCCCCAGCGTTTGATCTCGCTGCCCCGCAGCGCATGCACCTCGGGTGATGCCACGGCCTCGCGCGCGGCGCGGCCCAGCTTGTCCAGCACTTCGGCTGGCATGCCTGCGGGCGCGGCCAGCGCGTTCCAGCTGGCGACGTTGTAGCCGGCCACGCCGGCCTGCATCACGGTGGGCACATCGGGCAGCGCGGGGTTGCGTTTGTCGGACGACACGGCCAGCGCCTTGATCACGCCCGCGTTCACCTGCGGCACCATCGGGCCGACGATCTCGAAGGCGATGTCGATCTCGCCCGCGCGCAGCGCGGTCAGCACGCCGGGGCTGCCCTTGTACG
>JANNGN010000059.1:0-7208 GCA_031403895.1 Rubrivivax sp.
GTGCCCTTCAACTGGCGCGACCTGACGCCGGTGCAGATGCTGGCGCTGGACCAGTTTGTGTTGTGGGTGAATGAAGAGTCGCCCCACAAGACTGCCAAGGCCTACCTCGACGCCGTGCGCGCAGGCGCCGACAAGGCCACCAAGATGGGCGGCACCGGCTCCAAGCAAGAAGACCAGATCATCACCGTGCTGCTGGAAAAGGCGGCTGGCAAGAAAATCACCTACATCCCCTACAAGGGCGGCGGCGACGTGGCGGTGCAGCTGGTGGGCAAGCACATCGACTCCACCGTCAACAACCCGATCGAGGCCGAATCGCACTGGCGTGCCGGCAAGCTGCGCGCGCTGTGTGTCTTTGACAAGGCGCCCATGCCTTACAAGACCAAGCTCACGGCCACGCAGTCGTGGGCCGACATTCCCACCTGCGCGTCGGCCGGCCTGCCGGTGGACTATCTGATGCTGCGCGGCATCTTCATGCCGCCCGGTGTGAGCCCTGAGCAAGTGCAGTTCTACCTCGACCTGTTCAAGAAGGTACGCGCACTGCCCGAGTGGAAAGACTTCATGGACAAAGGGGCCTTCAACACCACCGCGCTCACCGGCAAGGAATTTTTCGACTGGGTGGGGCGCAACGAACAATTGCACCGCAGCCTGATGCGCGACGCCGGTTTCCTGGCGCAATGAGCGAGCAGGATGTGCAGGCCCGCTGGCCCGAGCTGGCGGTGTCGGGCTTCCTGCTGGCGGTGGGCGCGATGGTGGTGGCTGACAGCCTGCGCGTGGGCATCGGCTGGGCCGACGACGGGCCGCGTTCGGGCTACTTCCCGTTCTATATCGGGCTCATCCTGCTGGCCTCCAGCGGCACCGTGTTCTTGAAGCAGTTGCTGCGCTGGCAGAGAGACGACGCGGTGTTCGCCGGGCGCGAGCAGATCCGCCTGGTGGTCGCGGTGCTGGTGCCGATCGTGGTCTTCGTGGCCGCGATCTTTGTGCTGGGCATCTACGTCTCGTCGGCGCTGCTGATCGGCTACTTCATGTTGCGTTACGGCAAGTACCGCTGGGCCGTCACGCTGCCGGTTTCATTGGGCGTGCCGCTGCTGTTTTTCGGGGTCTTCGAGCGTTGGTTCCTGGTGCCCCTGGCCAAGGGCCCGCTCGAACGCCTGCTGGGCCTGTAGGAAGACGCGATGGAAGAACTGGCCAACCTCGGGCACGGCTTTGCCGTGGCCGCCACGCTGCCCAACCTGATGTACATGCTGGTGGGCATCACGCTGGGCGTCTTGATCGGCGTGCTGCCGGGCCTGGGCGGCGCCAACGGCATTGCCATCCTGCTGCCGCTGACCTTCAGCATGAACCCCACCTCGGCCATCATCATGCTGAGCTGCATCTACTGGGGTGCGCTCTTCGGCGGCGCCATCACGTCGATCCTGTTCAACATTCCCGGCGAACCCTGGAGCGTGGCCACCACTTTTGACGGTTATCCGATGGCGCAGCAGGGCAAGGCGGCGCAGGCGCTGACGGCGGCCTTCACCTCGTCATTTGTCGGTGCGCTGTTTGCGGTGCTGCTGATCACCTTCCTGGCGCCGCTGTTGGCCAGGTTCGCGCTCAAGTTCGGGCCGGCGGAATTTTTCGCCGTGCAACTGCTCACCTTCTGCAGCTTTGTCGGCATGAGCAAGGAACCCGCAGCCAAGACGCTGGCGGCCATGATGCTGGGCTTTGCGCTGGCCGCCGTGGGCATGGACAGCGTGACCGGCCAGCTGCGCATGACTTACGGCTTCCCGGTGCTGCTGAAGGGCTTCGACTTCCTGATCGCCGTCATCGGCCTCTTCGGCATTGGCGAAATCCTGCTGACGATGGAAGAAGGCCTGGCCTTCAAGGGCAAGAGCGCGCGCATCAGTTTCAAGGTCGTGCTGGAAACGTGGGTCGGGATCGCCAAACACTGGAAGACCTTTCTGCGCTCCACGGCCATCGGCTGCTGGATGGGCATCACCCCCGGCGGTGCCACGCCGGCATCGTTCATGAGCTACGGCATGGCAAAGCGCATGTCGAAGACGCCGGACGCCTTTGGCAAGGGCGAGATCCAGGGCGTGATCGCGCCCGAAACGGCGGCGCACGCGGCCGGCACCTCGGCGCTGCTGCCGATGTTGACACTCGGCATTCCCGGGTCACCCACCGCCGCAGTGCTGCTGGGCGGCCTCTTGATCTGGGGCCTGCAGCCCGGGCCCATGCTCTTCATCGAGCAAAAGGACTTCGTCTGGGGCCTGATCGCCAGCATGTACATGGTCAACATCGTGGGCCTGGTGGTGGTGCTGACGACGGTGCCGTGGTGGGCAGCGATCTTGCGCATCCCGTTTGCCGTCATCGCGCCGATCATCATCGTCATCTGCGCCATCGGCGCCTACACCGTACACAGCTCGATGTTCGACGTGGTGATGATGCTGGTCTTCGGTGTCATGGGCTACCTCTTCAAGAAGTTGAAATACCCGCTCGCGCCGCTGGTGCTGGCTTTGGTGCTGGGCGACATGGCCGAGGCCAGTTTCCGCCAGGCGATGCTGCTGTCGCAGGGCTCTTTGGCCATCTTCTGGAGCAACCCGCTGGTGGGCAGCATCGCGGGGTTGGCGCTGCTGCTGCTGGCGTGGCCGCTGGTGGGGGCGCTGAAGACGCGGCTGCGAGCGCAAGAGCTGGCTGCGGGCGGCTGAAGGCGGCGGGGGCAAAGTTGAAAATCTGCGTCGTCGGTGCCGGTGCAATCGGCGGTTATCTGGGCACGCGTTTGTCCATCGCCGGTGAAGACGTCACCTTCATCGCGCGCCGCCGCAACCTGGAAACCATCAACGCCGACGGCTTTCGCCTGATGCTGGAAGACGGCACGCAGCACCACGCGCCCAAGGTGCGCGCCGTGCAGCACATGAATGAGGCCGGCCCGCAGGACGTGGTGCTGATCACGCTGAAGGCGCACCAGTTGCGCGAGGTGGTGGCCGAGCTGCCGGCGCTCTTCGGCCCCGACACCGTGGTCGTGACGATGATCAACGGCGTGCCCTGGTGGTACTTCCACGGCCTGCCCGGCGAGCATGCTGGCCGCGCGGTGACGAGCGTCGATCCTGACGGTGCTATCGCTGCCGCCATCGAGCCACGCCGCATCATCGGCAGCGTGGTTTACCCGGCGGCAGAACTGGTGGCACCGGGCCTCGTCAAGCTGGTCGAAGGCAACCGCTTCACCTTGGGCGAACCCAGCGGTGAACGCACACCGCGCATCGAGGCGCTGTCGCAAGCTTTCATGAAAGCCGGCTTCAAGGCGCCGATCTCGCGCGACATCCGCAGTGAACTCTGGATCAAGCTCTGGGGCAACCTGAGCTTCAATCCAATTTCTGCACTGACGCACGCCACGTTGGAAGAAATCTGCCGCTTCCCCGCCACACGCGAGTTAGCCTCACGCATGATGCAGGAAGGTCAGGCCGTGGCCGAGGCGCTGGGCGTGCGCTTCAAGATCACGCTCGAGCAGCGCCTGGCCGGCGCCGAAGCGGTGGGCGCGCACAAGACCAGCATGCTGCAAGACCTGGAAGCCGGCCGCGCGCTGGAGCTTGAAGCGCTGGTCGGTGCGGTGATCGAACTCGGCCGCATCAGCGGCACGCCAACGCCGACGATCGAGGCCATCTATGCAGCCACCAGCCTGTTGGCGCGGTCATTGGCGACGCAGCAGGGCCAGTTGGCGGTGCGGCAGCTCTGATTCAGGGCAAGCGGCCGATTGCGGCGTGGGCGCGGCGTGCGGTGCGATGATCCGGCCCGATCATGCACATCTCGAACCACCGTCTCCGTGCCCCCACGAAGTGGTGCCGACTTCAGGCGCCGGTAGCAATCGGCCTGCTGATGCTGGCAGTCGGCGTGCTGCTCTACCTCAGCGACCGCCAGCCTTCGCGCACACTGCTGATCCCTGCCGTGCAAGGGCTCGCGGGCCTGCATCTGTTCGGCGCAATGGGCCTTTGGCTGCCCAGCTTCGTCCACACCTTTTCCTTCAGCCTCTTCTGCGCTGCAGCGCTCGGGCTCGGGCCGTTGCCCCGCTACGGCGCTTGCGCATCGTGGTGCCTCGTCAACGTGGCTTTCGAGTGCGGGCAACACGCGCAACTGAAGGCGCATTGGGCCGACGCGCTGCAGGGCGGCTGGGCTGCATCGCCCTGGGCGCGGCCGTTGGCTCAGTACTTTCTGCGCGGCACCTTTGACCTTGCGGACGTGGCGGCGGCGGTGACTGGTGCCATGGCTGCGGCCGCCGTGCTGCACTTTTTTGCCAACGACCGTGGAGACTGACGATGCGTGCAGAAGTTCTCGTGTCCACGCCCTGCCGCCGCGCCTGCGCAATGGCCGCCATCACGGCCATCGGCCTGTTGGGCATCGTCGGCAGCGGTGGCAGCGTGGACGCGCCCGAGTGCAGCTTCTTTTCGAGCACCTGCAACCCCGGCGGCGGGTCTGTGGAACCGAGTGCCACAGCCCTGGTCGTGCCCGCGCGCCAGAGCGTGCAGGCCGGCACGACGGCCGTTTTCAGCGCGCAGACCAACGTCGCCGCTGCGAGTTATCAATGGCAGCGTTCGTCTGACGCGGGCCAGACTTTTGCCGACATCGCTGGCGCGACATCGGCGGCCTTCACGCTGGCCAATGTGCAGCTCGGCGATGACGCGGTTGTGTTTCGGGTCCGGGTTCAGGGCGGCGCTGCCAGTGCCGGGTCAACCGCCTTCGCCAGCGGCCGGCTGGCCGTGTCGTCGCTGCCGGGTGTGGTGTTTGAAGATGCTGACTTCCAACCCGCTCTCTGGGCCGTCAGTGCCACGGCCGACCCCGCGCAGGGCGGGCCGACAGCCAGCGAAGAGCGCTTGGCGACGGGCGGCAACCCGGGCGCCCAGCGTTCGATGGTGTACGCCATGACGGCAGGCACTAGCGCCTTGCGCGTCTTCCATGCGGCGCTGTCGGCCAACTACGACCCGCCTGCGCAAGGCGCCATCAACGTCATCGACTACCGCGAAGACTGCATCCGCCAAAGCACGGGCACAGCGACTGCCAACGTCCAGGCCACAGTGCTGCTTGAACAGGACGGGCGCCGCTACGTCACAGCAGCCAGCATGCTCTGCACCGCAGCGGTCTGGGCCACGTCCGACAGCTTCATGAGCCTGAAGGCGGCGGACTTTGTGCAGCTCGATGGCCCGGCATGCCAGGCCGGTGCCTCTTGCCCCGACTTTGCTGCCAGTGCCGCGCCGTTGCGCTTCGGCTTCACCCGGCGCGTGGTGATGGCTGCAGGCCAAGCTGCGGGCAGCGTGGTGCATGGGCTGGACAACTGGAAGGTGACGGTTTGGCGGCGCTAGACCGAACTTTGCCAACTGCCCCCTGACTATCGATCCCTGCCAGCCGCAAAGCCTGGTCAGCATCGGGTTTCGACTTGGTGGTTGAAAGAAGTGCAAGAACAGTTTGTTGTAGATGGTTCTGCAACATCGTCGCTCGCTTGGCTCAGCCTTGCAGCGAGCTTGCCACCCACACTCGACCCCACTCTCGGCCGCACTTATCGCGTGCTCGTTTGCGCTGGACCGTCATGCCGGCTCGACAACCGGCGAGCAGCTCCAAGAGCGTCGTGCCATACGCGATGAAATGTCGAACCGGGCGGTTGACTTCATCGGGCTCTACCGGGGCCGGTGAATAACTTGAGTTGGGTGCGCGCGAGGTCAAGGCCAGCGGGTGAGCGCGAAAACCAGGGCGCCGACCAATGCGGCCGGGTCACCCACCTTCGGCTGACGCGCGCCGGGATGAAACAGCGACCACGCTCGCGGGTCCGCAGTCATCGGTCATCGGTCAAGGGCCCACGCTCGCGGCTGCGCGTCGGTGGCGAGCAGTTCGCCGGCGCGCACTGCCACCAGTTCACCTTCGGCCAGCGGGCGCCACGCCTCGTCGGAGAGTTCGACGCTGGCGATCAGCACTGCGCTTCGCTCGGCCTGGGTGAGCGACACCCCGGCGTCGCAGTCCGGCGCTGCGTCGGCGCCTGTGCAGTGCCGCTGCAGCAGCCACAGCCCGGGCGGCTCGGGTCGGGCTTTGCCGCGTTGCCAACGCCGATGGCCGTGGGCAAAGAGCGCGTCGCCATCGGCATAGAGGAAATTGGCCGGGCCATGCACCCGCAGCTCGGCTGCAAACACAGCCAGCAGCGCCATGCGGGCCTGCAAGGATGGCGGGTCGGCCTTCGTCGAGTCGCCCCAAAGCTCGCTCAAGCGCGCCAGCAGCGCACAGAAAGCGTGCTCCGAATCGGTCTGCCCGACGGGGCGGTGCGCGCCCGTGGCCAGCAGCGCACTGTCTTCAATGCCGGGCAGGTCGCCGTTGTGGGCGAACACATGCGTGCGGCCGCCGAGTTGGCGCACAAAGGGCTGTGTGTTCGACAACTGCAGCGCGCCGCGCGTGGCGTGGCGGATGTGCGAGATGGCCAGATTCGTGCTCGGCCCGTCGGCCTCCAGGTAACGAACCAGCGCGCTGTCGCCAGCGGCTCGCGGCTCGCGGAACAGCGCGACATCGTCGCCCTGGTAAAACGCAACGCCCCAGCCGTCGCGTGCGCTGCCGCCCGCGCCGGCGTGCGTTGCCAGGGTGTGCAGCGAAAACGTCAATCGCGTCGGCAGCGAGGTGGACAAGGCCAGCAGTTCACACATCGCCGGCTCCAATGGGCTGGGCCATCACTTGGGCGGAACCACGCCTTTTTCTCGCGCCTCCTGAATCGGCTGCCACGGACCGTACTTGTGCTGCTCGGCCGAAAAGCCCGGCGTATAGGGCGGGAACGCGGCATCCACCGGCTTGTTCTTGCGGGCCGGAAAGTCGGCTTGAAGATTTCCCTTGATGGGTCGTGGCTGGCTGTTGATGTACGCCGCCACGTCAAAAGCCTGCTCATCAGTCAATACCGCAGTGGTGTGGGTGATGCCGCTGGGCATGTTGCCCTTGATGAACCCTGCAGCCAACGTGACCCGGGCCATGCCGGCGCCATTGTTGTAGCTGTCAGGCCCCCAGACCGGCGGAAACTGGTAGCCATTGGCATCGCCCGCCTTGCCGCGCCGCAGGCCCTGGCCCTTGTCGCCATGGCAGGCCACGCAGGTGGTCGCATAGACCTGTTTTCCTGCCACAGGGTCGGCAGCGCGTGCCATCGGCTTGAGCTTCAGCGTGCCGCCGCCCTCGAGTTTCGCGCCGACGGGAATGCCGGTCGAAAGAAACTGCAGATA
>JANNGN010000060.1:0-11071 GCA_031403895.1 Rubrivivax sp.
CCCGTGGACAGCGAAACCCTGCTCGACCGCCTGCCCGCAGCGCTGGGCGAACGCCTGCGCCCCTGGGTGCAGCACCCGCGTGTGCAGTCGCTGCGTGACGAGAGCCGGCTGCGCCTGGGCCGGCTGATGCAGCGCACCGGACAGGCGCTGCTGGACGGCAACTGCACCGAAGGCGCGGCGCTGCGTTTTGTCGATTGGCTGGAGCCGTTGTTGCGGCGCGAGAACTACCTGGCGCTGCTGGTCGAGAGGCCCGAAGTGCAGCGCCGCCTGTTGCGCCTTTTGGGCATGGCGCGCTGGCCCATGCAGTACCTGATGCGCCACCCGGGCGTGATCGACGAGCTCGCCGATGAACGCTTGCTGCAGCAGCGTTTTGACGCTGCTGCCTTCAGCACAGAACTGGAAGAGCGTGCCGCCGGCTGGCAGCGCAGCGGCGAGGCCGACGAAGAGCAACTGCTGGACACGCTGCGCCACGCCCACCACGCGGAGGTCTTTCGCACTCTGGTGCGCGACGTCGAAGGCCGGCTCAGCGTGGAGCAGGTGGCCGACGACCTGAGCGCCCTGGCCGACAGCGTGCTGGCCGTCACGCTGCGCTGGGCCTGGGCGCGGCTGAAAACACGCCACCGCGCCGAGCCCGGGCTGGCCGTCATTGCCTACGGCAAGCTCGGTGGCAAGGAGCTGGGCTACGGCAGCGACCTGGATGTCGTCTTCCTCTACGACGACGAAAGCGGCGCCGGCATCGACACCGAAGACGCCCAGCGCGCGCAGGAGATCTACGGCGCCTTCGTGCGCAAGATCATCACCTGGCTGACCTTGCGCACCGGCGCGGGCGAGCTGTTCGACATCGACACCGCGCTGCGGCCGAATGGCAATTCGGGGTTGCTCGTGACCTCGGTCGCGGCCTTCGAGCGCGACCAGGTCGGCCGCGGCAGCAACACTGCCTGGACCTGGGAACACCAGGCGCTGACGCGCGCACGTTTTGCGGCCGGGTCGGCGGGCGCACCTGGCGTGGCGGAGCGCTTCGAGGCCACGCGCCGGGCCGTGCTGACGGCGCCGCGCGACCACGCTGCGCTGCGCGAAGAGGTGCGCGTGATGCGCGAAAAAGTGCGCCACGCGCGGCCAGTGCCAACCGGCCTGTTCGACGTCAAGCACAGCGCGGGCGGCATGATGGACGTCGAGTTCTCGGTGCAGTTCCTCGTGCTCGCGCACGGCGCTGCGCAGCCGGCGCTGCTGGACAACGCCGGCAACATCGCGCTGCTGCAGCGCGCCGAAGCAGCGGGCCTGCTGCCGGCCGGCGTGGGGCACGCTGCGGCGGACGCCTACCGCGAACTGCGCCGCGCCCAGCACCAGGCTCGGCTGGACGAAAGGCCGACGCAGTTCGAGCCCGATTCGCTGGCCGCCCCGCGCCAGGCCGTGCTGGCGCTTTGGCAGGCGGTGTTCGCTTGAGCGAAGGCGCGCGGTGGTGGCTGTGGCTAACAGCCGTGTTGATGGGCGGTGGATTGCTCGGGTGGTGGCTGCCTGCGGGCTGGCTCGACTGGCAGCCGGACCTTGCAATGACCGAGCCCTGGCGCGCCTGGAGCGCCGCATTCGTGCACTGGAGCCCGCTGCACCTGGGCGGCAACCTGCTGGCTGCCGCCGTCGTCGGCGCTTACGGCTTGGCCGCCCAGGTGCCGCGCGCGCAGGCGGCGGCCTGGTTTGCGGCCTGGCCGCTGACGCAACTCGGGCTCTTGGCCAAGCCCGACCTGGCGCACTACGGCGGCCTGTCGGGCGTGCTGCATGGCGGCGTGGCCATCGTCTGCCTGTGGCTGCTGGTGGTGGCGCGGGGTGGGCGCCGTGCCGTCGGCGCTGCCATGGCGTTTGGCCTTCTGATCAAGCTCGTGAGCGAAGGCCCCTGGGGCCTGGCCTTGCAGCGCAGTGACGAGTTCGACATCGCGCTGGCGCCCATCGCGCACGCCACCGGCACGCTGGCCGGGCTGCTGTGCGGCGCGCTCGCGCTCGCGGTCACGCGCACCGGGGCGCCGCGCCGCGCGCCATGACGGCCCGATGACTGCGCGATGAGCGACGCCCGCAAGCAATCGCTCGATGCGGTGGCGTTGCTGACCGTGCTGGCCTGCTGCGCCGTCTGGGGCCTGAGCCAGGTGGCCGCAAAGATCACGCTGAGCGAAGTGCCGCCGCTGTTTCAGGCCGGCGTGCGCTCGGTGGGTGCAGCCGTGTTGTTGCTGTTGTGGTCGCGCTGGCGCGGTCTGCCGATGTGGGGCCAGGACGGCACCGGCCGCGCAGGGCTGCTGGCCGGTGGGCTCTTTGCGGCCGAGTTCGCCTGCGTCTTCGTCGGACTGCAGTACACGAGCGCGTCGCGCATGGTGGTGTTCCTGTACCTGGCACCTTTTGTGGTGGCACTCGGCATGCCGTTCATAGCGCGCAGCGAGCGCCTGTCGGTCTGGCAAGGCTGCGGCCTGGCGCTGGCTTTCGGCGGCGTGGTGTGGGCCTTTGCAGAAGGCTTTGTGGCCAGCGGCGCCGCACCGCTGCAGTGGCTGGGCGACGCGCTGGGCATCGCCGCTGCCGTGCTGTGGGGCCTGACGACGCTGCTGCTGCGCGCCAGCCGGCTGGCCAGCGCGTTGCCTGAAAAGACGCTGCTGTATCAGCTGGTGGTCTCGGGCGTGGCGCTGCTGCTGGCGTCTGCGCTGTCCACCGAGACCTGGCCGCGCGCAGTCAGCGGCGCGGTCGCTGGCGCGCTTCTGTTCCAGATTGCCGTGGTCACCTTCGCCAGCTACCTGGCCTGGTTCTGGCTGGTGCGCCACTACGCCGCCACCCGCGTCGCCGCCTTCACCTTGCTGACACCCGTGTTCGGCCTGCTGGCCGGCGTGCTGTTGCTGAATGAAACGCTGACGCTGCGGCTGCTGGTGGCGCTGGCTGCGGTGTGCGCCGGCATCGCGCTCGTCAATCAGCGGCCGCAGCGCACCTAAACTCGCAGCCCCCAACCCGTGGACACCTCACCATGATCACCTTGTGCGGCATCACCCTGTCCAACTACTACAACAAGGTCAAGCTGGTGCTGCTTGAAAAGGGCATCCCCTTCACCGAGGAACGGGTGGCCACGCGGTCGGCCGAGCCGGCGGTGCTGGCCGCTTCGCCGCTGGGCAAGGTTCCCTTCATCCGTGTCGATGGCCAGACGCTGTGCGAGAGCCAGGTCATCGTCGATTACCTCGAAGCCCGCTACCCCATACCAGCGCTGCTGCCGGCCGACCCGCTGGCAGCCGCCAAGGTGCGCGAGCTGGTCACCTTTGTGGAACTGCACCTTGAACTGGTGGTGCGCGAGCTGTACGCGCAGGCCTTCTTCGGCGGCCGCGTGAGCGACGACACGAAGGAGCGTGTGCGCAGGCAGTTGGCGAAGAACATCCCGGCCTTCCTGCGCTTGGCGAAGTTCTCACCCTACGTGGCTGGCGACACTTTCACACTGGCCGACTGCGCAGCATGGGCGAGCCTGCCACCGTTGGCCATGGCCACCGAGGCCGTGCTTGGCGTGGACATGCTGGCCGACGCCGGTGTGGACTGGAAAGGCTACGTGCGGCTGGTGGGCGCCCGGCCGTCGGCGATGAAGGTCAGCGCCGACCGCAAGGCCGACATGGCTGCGCCACCCGTTTAAGGCTTGATCAAACCGGCCGCAGCCGCGCCTGCGCGGCGGCCACGGCAGCCGCCATTTCCTTGCGGAAGCGGTTCAGTTCCTGCACGCTGGCAAAGCTGCGTTCCATCAGCAGCGACAGGTTGTGCAGGATGCGTTCGACAACCTTGTTTTCCCACACCGCGTCGAACTGAATCTGCTTGTCCAGCCAGTGCTCCAGCCATTCCGGGTTGGGCATGCGGCTCTGGATGGTGTCGCGCGGAAACAGGCCCGCGTTGACGTGCAGGTTGGTCGGGTGCAGGGCCTGCGCAGTGCGCCGGGCACTGGCCATCAAGACGCCGATCTTGGCGAAAGCAGCGCGCGCTTCGTCGCCGAACTTGGTCAGCGCGCGCTTCATGTAGCGCAGGTAGGCGCCACCATGCCGCGCTTCGTCGCGGGCCAGGGTTTCGTAGATGGCCTTGATGACGGGTTCGCTGTGCCATTCGGCGGCGCGGCGGTACCAGTGGTTGAGACGGATTTCGCCGCAGAAATGCATCATCAGCGTTTCCAGCGCGGGCGCGGGGTCGAACTCGAAACGTACCGCGTGCAATTCTTCTTCGGTGGGCACCAGGTCGGGCCTGAAGCGGCGCAGGTACTCCATCAGCACCAGCGAGTGTTTCTGTTCCTCGAAGAACCACACGCTCATGAAAGCGCTGAAGTCGCTGTCTTCACGGTTGTCGCGCAGGAACATCTCGGTCGCCGGCAGCGCAGCCCATTCGGTGATGGCGTTCATCTTGATGGTTTGCGCTTGCTCTTCGCTGAGCTTGGCGGTGTCGAAGCTGGCCCAGGGGATGTCGGTGTCCATGTTCCAACGGACGGCTTCGAGCTGCTTGAAGAGTTCTGGGTAGAGCATGGCAAGACCCTGGTGTGTGCGCTGATTCTAGGGAGGAGCGAGGCCGTTGGCGCCAGTGTGCGCTGCTTCAGCCCTTTGCGCGCAGTTGTTGCAACGCGGCGGGCACATCCGTCAGCGTGTTGAAAGCCTGCACACCCGGCACCGGCCGGCGGTGCAGCACGGGCGCGCTGCCGCCCGCCCAAAGCGCCACCGTCGGCGGCAGCTTGGCGCGCAACTCGGCCAGGCCATTGGCGACCAGGTTGGGGTTCATGCAGCCAGTGAAACTCAATGCCACGATGTTGCTGCGAAAGGCCCCTGCAGCAAGCACCAGGTCCCACAACGGCGTCTGTGCGCCCAGCGACACACAGCGGCAGCCTTCCAGCGCCAGCACCGCTTCGGCCATCAGCAGACCCAGGCCGTGCGGTTCACCTGGAAAGGTGGATAGCAAAACGCGCGGGCTGCTCTCGCAAGCCGGCTCGGGCACGCTGGCGATGGCAGCGCGCAGCACGGTCTGCACAGCCTCGGTGTACAGATGCTCTTCAAAAACCTGCAACTGGCCGCGCAGCCACGCGTCGCCCACGGCAGCATTCAAAGGCGCGACGACTTCATTGACAAAACGGGCCACGCCCGCGCGCGACAGCAGCCGTGTCAGTTCGCGGCGCAGCCGCGCAGCGTCGTGCTCGCGAATGAGTCCGATGCAGGCCCGCAGGCCGTCCATGCCCAGCACCGTTTCAACCGTGCGCAACGGCTGGTCCACCGTCTGCTCGATCAGTGACTGCAGCGCGTCCAGCGCCAGCGGCACGATGCGGCCGGGGCGATGACCCACGTCGAGCAGGCGCTTGATAAGGCGCAGCTTTTCCACGTCCGCCAGCGAGTAGGCGCGCTCACCGGTGCGGTCGCGCCCGGGCGCCGGAAAGCCATATCGGCGCTCCCAGACCCGCAGCGTGTCCTTGCTCAGGCCTGTGTCCCGCTCGACAGCGGCAATCGACAGCGTGATGGCCAGCAGGCGGTATCTGTCGTTCACGGTGGCTTTTCGGATGGGGGGCTGTGGCAGGCGGGTTCGCCATCCCGTTGAGCTGCCGCGCTGGGCAGAAGGCGAAAAAATCCAAGGCTGGCCGGATTGGGTACTGATGTCCTGACTTCGGCGCAGACAGCAAAGCGCTTCGCCTCAACAGAGTCGTTAGCCCTGACCGTGATATGGGTTTGCATGGCAAAAATCCTGAGCGCAATATACCATTCAGTCGCAATACGACCAATCAGTTCATGTTTACACCCACTCAGTTTTCATCCGCTTCGAAGTTCTTTACCTCTGCCTGTGAAGGCGACAGGAACTTTGACGGCGGCACTGCGTCTGAACCGGCAGTCTGGGCTGTTTCGGTGCTTGGGCCATGAAAGTTTTTCTGTTGTGCGGACGGCCGGTTTCGCCGGCTGCAATCCCGGAGCGGTTCTCCTCCTCCTCCCTCCCTCCCTCGTTCGCTCCGGGGCGCCGCACGACGGTTTTTTCAAGCAGGGGTACCGCTGATGGCGGTACCCCTTTTGCGTTCACGAAGGCATGGCCATGAAGCGCGTGGCCGTGGTGGGCTCCGGCATCTCGGGCTTGGCGGTGGCGCATGCACTGGCCGCCGAGGCGCATGTCACGCTGTTCGAGGCGGGCGACCATTTCGGCGGCCACACGCACACGGTGGATGTCGAACTCAACGGCGTCACGCATGGCGTGGACACCGGTTTCCTGGTCTTCAACGAACGCACCTACCCGAAGCTGATCCGCCTGTTTGCGGCATTGAAGGTCGAGACAGCGCCTGCGGAGATGTCTTTCTCGGTGCAAGTGCCGCAAGAAGGCCTTGAGTGGAGCGGCAACGATCTGAACGGCGTGTTCGCGCAGCGCCGCAATCTGCTGCGGCCACGGTTCTGGCACATGCTGGCCGACATCGTGCGCTTCAACCGGCTTGCCACCCGCCTGGCTGAGCGCGGTGCCGATGCCGACCTGGCTGAGCCGATCGGCGACTTCCTCGACCGCCACCACTTTGGCGCCTCTTTCCGCAGCGGCTATTTTCTGCCGATGATCGCCTGCATCTGGTCCTGCCCGACGCACCAGATGCTGCAGTTTCCCGTTGCCACGATGATCCGCTTCTGCCACAACCACGGCCTGATTCAGGTCGCCAACCGGCCGCAGTGGCACACCGTGCGCGGCGGTGCCAAGCACTACGTGCGGCGCATGCTGGCGCAGATTGCAGACGCCCGCCTGCGCACGCCCGTGCTCGGCGTGCGGCGGCTGCCGCCCGTCGCTGGCACGCTCTGCGTGATGGTGGCTACCGCGCACGGCAGTGAACGCTTTGACGATGTCGTGCTGGCCAGCCACAGTGACCAGAGCCTGGCATTGCTGGACGATGCCTCGGCAGCGGAACGCCGCGTGCTCGGTGCCATCCGCTACCACCCGAACCGCGCCGTGCTGCATACCGACACCGCCGTGCTGCCGCAGCGCCAGCGGGCCTGGGCGGCCTGGAACTATGTGCGTGCCGGCGACACCGGCCGGGAGCAGGCAGCCGTCTGCCTGCATTACCTGATCAACCGCCTGCAGCCCTTGCCGTGGCAGCAGCCGGTGATCGTTTCGCTGAATCCCGACCCCGGCCACATGCCGCAGGCGCAGCAGGTGCTGGGCGAGTACGACTACAGCCACCCGGTGTTCGACCAGGCCGCGATTGCAGCGCAGCGGCAGTTGCCGCAGATCCAGGGCCAGTCGCGCCTGTGGTTCTGTGGCGCCTGGACGCGTTACGGCTTTCACGAAGACGGCCTGATGTCGGCCCTGGCGGTGGTGGATGGCCTGCGCGCGCGTTGGCAACAAGACACCCTGCTGCGGGCGGCTGCATGAACCAGCCGCTGATCGGCACCGGTGTCGTGCGCCACCGCCGGCTGCGGCCGCAAGGCCATGCCTTCGAGTACCCGACCTACTTCCTGATGCTGCCGCTGCGCACGCTGCGCACCGCGCCCGCTGCGGCCCTGGCGCGCAACCGCTTCGGGCTGCTTAGCTTTCACGACCGCGACCACGGCGACGGCCGCGCCGACGCGCTGGCCTGGCTGGACGAACTGCTGCTGAGCGAGAAAATTCTCGACGCCAGCGGCGAAGTCTGGCTGCACTGCTACCCCCGCGTGCTGGGGTACGCGTTCAAGCCCGTGAGCTTCTGGCACTGCCAGCGCGCCGACGGAACGCTCGCCGCCGTGGTGGTGGAAGTCAACAACACCTTTGGCGAACGCCACTGCTACCTGCTGGCCGGGCACGGCCTGGGCTACGGCCGCGAGCTGCAGGCGCAGAAGATGTTTCACGTCTCGCCCTTCTGCGCGGTTCAGGGCCGCTACCGCTTCCGCTTCATGCGCACGGCCAGCCGCACGGTGGCGCGGGTGGACCATGACGACGACAGCGGCCCGCTGCTGCAGACCAGCGTGTCGGGCCAGCTGGCGCCACTCACATCAAGCGCCATGCGCGCCGCATTCTTCGGCATGCCGATGATGACCTTTGGCGTGATCCTGCGCATTCACTGGCAGGCCATCCAGTTGTGGATCAAGCGCGTACCTCTCTTCAGCAAGCCCGCGCCGCCGCAGGCTTTCACCTCACGCTGAGCGGCCTCGGCCTGCCAGCGTTACCCGCCAGAACATCCTCTCCAGACCAGACGCCATGACGACGACGTTCCCCACTCCCACCCTGTCCCTGCCTGCCGCTGCACCCGCCGCCGCGCGCGCCGTCTTTGGCCTGCTGCGGCGCCTGAGCGTGGGCACGCTGGACCTGCAGTTTCCCGACGGCTCGCAAGCCCGTTTCGGCGACGGTGCCGAGCCGCGCGCCGCCATGCGGCTGAACGACTGGAGCGTGTGTACGGCAGCGCTCAGGAGCGGCGACATCGGATTCGCCGAAAGCTGGATCGCCGGCGGCTGGTCCAGCCCCGATCTCGTCGCCCTGCTCAAGCTCTTCATCGCCAACCGCGAGTCCGTTGACAAGGCCATCTACGGCACCTGGTGGGGCTCGCTGATGCACCGCGTCAAGCACCTGCTGAACCGCAATTCGCGCCAGGGCAGCAAGAAGAACATCCACGCCCACTACGATCTCGGCAATGCCTTCTACCGGCAGTGGCTGGACGAGACGATGAACTACTCCAGCGCGCTGTTCGCCGGCAACAACGCGCTGTCGATGCCGCAAGCCCAAGCCGCCAAGGTGCGGCGCGTGCTGCACGAATGCGGTGTGCAGCCGGGCCAGCGGCTGCTGGAAATCGGCTGCGGCTGGGGCGCGCTGGCCGAGACCGCAGCCGCCGAATTCGGTGCTCACGTCACGGGCGTCACGCTGTCCACCGAGCAACTGGCCTATGCGCGGACGCGCGTGCAACGTGCCGGCGTCGCGGGCCAGACTGAGCTGCGGCTGCAGGACTACCGCGACATCCAGGACGAGCCCTTCGACGCCATCGCCTCGATCGAGATGTTCGAAGCCGTGGGCCGCGAATACTGGGACAGCTTCTTCGCCACGCTGTGCAGCAAGCTCAAGCCCGGTGGCCGCGCCTGCATCCAGACCATCACCATCCGTGACGACCTGTTCGACCGTTATGTTCGCAGCACCGACTTCATCCAGCAGTACATCTTCCCTGGTGGCTTGCTGCCCAGCGCCTTTGAATTCAAGGCACAGGCCCGCCGCGCCGGGCTCGAAGTAACGAACGAAATGGCTTTTGGCCAGGACTATGCCGAGACATTGCGGCGCTGGCGGGCGCAGTTCCTGAGCCGTGACGGCCAGGTGCGGCAGCTGGGCTTCGACAACCGCTTCATGCGCATCTGGGAGTTCTACCTGGCGTACTGCGAAGCGGCCTTCGAGACCGGCAACACGAGCGTCGTGCAGTTCACTCTGCGCAAGGCGCTGTAATGGCAGCCCCAGTGCAAGAGCCCGCGACAATCCGGCGCCGGCACCTGGTGGCGCTGGCCGTCTTCGGGGCTGGCATGGTGGGCGCACAAACAGCCGCGACGCCGCCCGAGGTCGCCACCGAATTCCCTGGCGCTACCCTGCGCGGCAGCGGCACCCTGCGCTTTCTGGGCCTGCGTGTGTATGAAGCGCGGCTGTGGACGGGCGCCAGCGCGCCAGGCGCCGACTGGACTGCCACGCCAATGGCGCTGGAGCTGGAATACGCGCGCAGCCTGAACGGCGTGAAGATCGCGCAGCGTTCGCTGGCCGAAATGCGGCGCCAGGGCGACATCGCGGCCGACGTGGCTGAACGCTGGCTTGGCGCGATGACGCAGATGTTCCCCGACGTGTTGGCCGGCGACCGCATCACCGGCTTCAACCGGCCCGGGCTGGGCGTGCGCTTCTTCGTCAATGGCCGCTTGAAAGGCGACCTGCGTGACGCCGAATTCGCGCGTTACTTCTTCGGCATCTGGCTGTCGCCGAAGACCTCTGAACCGGCCCTGCGCGACGCCTTGCTTGGCAAGGTGACATGAATTCGCGTTCGGTCGATGGGTCGGCAGCAGCATCGGTCTCTGCATCTGCATCTGCATCGGTGATCGAGCCGGCCTGGCGCGGGGGCTGGTCGCAGGGCTTGAGCTACGGCGCGCTCGGCCTGCCGCTGGCTTTCGTGGCGCTGCCGTTGTACGTCGTGCTGCCCAACCACTACGCCAGTGAATTCGGCATCCCGCTGACCACCCTGGGCGCGCTGCTGCTGGGCGCGCGGCTGTTCGACGCCTTTGCTGACCCCTTCATCGGCCGCTGGGTGGACCTCGGGTTCACCCATCGCGCGACCATTTTGCTGGCCACGGCGGCGGTAGCGGCCATGGTGTTGGCGCTCGGCTTTTACGGCCTCTTCTTCCCGCCGGTGCAAGGCCAACGAGCCCTGCTCATCTGGTGCGCGGCGTTGCTGGCCGTGACCTATTTGAGCTACAGCGTGCTGTCGGTGCTGCACCAGGCCTGGGGTGCGCGGCTCGGCGGCGACGAAGGCCAGCGTGCGCGCATCGTGTCCTGGCGCGAAGGGTTGGCGCTGCTGGGCGTGCTGGTGGCCAGCGTGCTGCCTTCGGTGGCCGGGCTGTCGGTGACGTCGGCGGTGTTCACGGTCGCGCTGGCCCTGGGCGTGGCGCTGCTGTGGCGCGCGCCGCTCGCGCGCCAGGGTGCGGCGTCAGTCAGCACCACGCGCCTGACGGAGCCCTTGGCCACGCCCGCATTCCGCCGCCTGCTGGCGATCTACCTCGTCAACGGCGTGGCCAGCGCGGTGCCGGCGACGCTGGTGCTGTTCTTCATCCGCGACCGGCTGCAGGCCCAGGCCTTCGAGCCGCTGTTTCTGGCCAGCTACTTTGCGGCGGGTGCCTTGAGCATGCCGCTGTGGGTGCGCGTGGTGGCCTGTCTCGGCCTGGCGCGCGCGTGGCTGCTGGGCATGGCGCTGGCCATCGTCACCTTTGCCTGGGCTGCACTGCTGGGCGCCGGTGACGTGGCGGCCTACACCGCCGTCTGCATCGCCAGCGGGGTGGCGCTGGGCGCCGACCTCAGCCTGCCCGGCGCGCTGCTGGCCGGTGTGATCCAGCAACGGGGCCACGGCCAGCGGCTGGAGGGCGCGTACTTCGGCTGGTGGAAC
>JANNGN010000061.1:0-1638 GCA_031403895.1 Rubrivivax sp.
AACAATTCAGCCGGGCACATCAGCGCCCGCGCCAACTGCAGCCGCATGCGCCAGCCGCCGCTGAAGTTGTTGACGGGGGCGTCAAGCTCTTCGATTTTGAACCCCAGGCCCAGCAGCAGCGCCTGCGCGCGCGCCGGTGCGTCAAAGGCGCCGGCTTCGTCCAGCGCCAGGTGCGCGTGGGCCATCGCGTTGCCGTCATTGCTGGCTTCTGCGGCCACCAGTTCGTCCTGCGCCGCTTGCAGCGCCTTGTCGCCCTGCAGCACGAAGTCAGTGGCACCGTCTTCGGTTTCGGGCATCTCCTGCGCCACTTCACCAACGCGCCAGCGCGGCGGGATTTCGACATCGCCGGTGTCGGCGTGCAGGCGGTCTGTCAGCAGCGCGAAGAGGCTCGATTTGCCGGCGCCGTTGCGGCCGATGAGGCCGACTTTTTCACTCGGCTGCAGCGTGACGTTGGCGCCTTGCAGCACGACCTTGGTGCCGCGGCGCAGCGTGATGTTCTTCAGAGAAATCATGGGAGAGAAACAGCTTCAATCAATAAGACCTGGTCGTCACCCGCGCTGGTGGGCAGGCCCACCACCGGCAGGCGTGGAAAGGCGGCGTCGAAGTGCGCGCGTTCGTGGCCGATCTCGAGCACCAGCACGCCGTGCTCGGACAGGTAGGCGCGCACTTCCTTCAGCAGCCGGCGGATGAAGTCCATGCCGTCTGCGCCACCGTCGGCATTGCCGTCCAGCGCCAGCGCGGGTTCGGCGCGAAACTCAGCCGGCAGTTGTGCCATCGAGCGGCGGTTGACGTAGGGCGGGTTGCACAGGATGAGGTCGTAGCGGCCGGGTGCTGCCGCCAGGCCGTCGCCCTGAATCAGCGTGATGCGGCCTTGCAGCCCGTGCCGGTGCACGTTGCGCGCGGCCACGGCCAGCGCGCCGGCACTGATGTCGCTGGCCTGCACGTTGACATCGGGCCAGGCCAGCGCGGCCAATATCGCCAGGCTGCCGCTGCCGGTGCACAGGTCGAGCACGCGGTGGGTGTGCTCGGACAGCCAGCTGTCCAGCGTGCCGTCAGCCAGCGGCTCGGCGATGAGCGAGCGCGGCACGATGACGCGTTCATCGACGTAGAACGGCACGCCTTGCAGCCACGCCTCGCCGGTCAGATAGGCAGCGGGGCGGCGGCTGCGGATGCGTTCATCCACCAGCGCTTCGGCGCGTGCGGCGTCGGCATTGGCGATGGCTTCACCGGCGTGTTGATCCAGTTCGTCCAGCGGCAGACCCAGGCGCCACAGGATCAGCCAGCAGGCTTCGTCGAAGGCGTTTTCGGTGCCTTGGCCAAAGGCCACGCCGGCCGCCTGCATGCGCCCGGCTGAGCGCTCAACCAGTTCGATCAGCGTCATGGCAGGAAACTCATTGCAGAAAGGATTCCAGCGTGCGGCGGTAGGTGTTTTTCAGCGGCTCGATGGCGGCGACCTCAACCCATTCGTCGATCTTGTGCGCGCTCTCGTTGCTGAAGCCGAACTCCATCACCTGGGGGCAGATGCGCGCGATGAAGCGGCCGTCAGATGTGCCGCCAGTGGTGCTGAGTTCTGGCGTCAGGCCGAACTCCGCTTCGATGGCGCCGGCCAGCGCGGCGTGCAATGTGCCGGGTGGTGTG
>JANNGN010000062.1:0-4562 GCA_031403895.1 Rubrivivax sp.
CGCATTCATGCGTGGATTCGAGGCGTGGTCGAGCACCGCAGCGAGTCGCTCGCTCGAATTTGTGTTGATGACCACGCGGTGGGAATGATCGGTCCGCCCGGCGATTACCCTCCAGACGAATATTTTCGCGTCCTTCAGTCCGTTTGCCACGCGGGTCAGCAGGCGCGCCGGATCGTCATCGACCAGCAAGGCGTGGTACTGCGGCGCCGAGACGAAACCGCGCTCGTGGCTGACGCGCATGAATTCAAGCAGTGCGTCGTAGTAGCCCTCGACATTGAGCAGCGCGACCGGCTTGTCGTGGTAACCCAGTTGCTGCCACGACCAGACTTCGTAGATCACTTCGAGCGTGCCGATGCCGCCGGGCAGGGCGATGAAGGCATCGGCGCGCTCGGCCATCAGCTGTTTGCGTTCGTGCATGGTTTGCACCACATGCAACTCGGTCAGGCCGGCGTGGCCGACTTCGCGGTCCAACAAAGCCTGCGGGATCACGCCGACCACGCAGCCGCCCGCTGCCAATGCCGCGTCGGCCACCGACCCCATCAGGCCGACGCGGCCACCGCCATAGACGACACAGCCACCGGCTTCGGCGATCAGCCGGCCGAGCGTTCGTGCAGTGTCCGTGTAGGCCGGCCGATCGCCGAATCGCGAGCCGCAATAAACCGCCACCGACAAGGCCATCGCTCAGGCTCCCGAAAACCGCTGCCAAATTGCGGCGGCCCAGATGCCGGCGCACATCAGCAAGGACAGCATCACAGCGGCGCTGCCGAAGTCTTTGGCGCGTTTGGAAAGCTCATGCCAATCGTAGGAGACGCGGTCAACAACGGCTTCGATGCCCGAATTGAGCAACTCCACGATCATTACCAAGAGCACCGATCCAGCGAGCAGGGCGACCTGCTCCCAACCCCGGCCGAGCCAGAACGATGCCGGCAGCAGCACAACGGCCAGCCACAACTCTTGTCGGAACGCGCTCTCGCCGGCGTAGGCCATTCGCAATCCACTGGCCGAGTGGCCGGCGGCGCGAACGATGCGATCGATTCCGGTGCGTCCCTTGTACTGATTGGTCATGCGCCAGATTGTGCCCGCCGGGCCGCCGGCCGCCAGGTGACCAGGCGCGTGCCACACAAGGCGTCATGCCAGAACTGGCGCTCTGGATGCAGGCGGGTGAGCAGGGCGTAAGTGATCACGCCGGCAGCCATCACAACAAAGATTTGGGCGGCGCTGTGCAAACCCGCAAGCCAAGCGCCGATCAGGGCCGGGACGAACCAGACCCAACTGGCCAGGTAGCGCAGCAACGCACGCCCCTGGCTGACCGGCTGGCCGTCATGCGTGACCAGCCGCAAATGCCAAGCCCGCATCGCAACGGTCTGCCCGCCATGGCTCCAGAACCAGACGAAGTAGATTGCCAAGACCACGAACAGAAAGGCTTGCAGGCCGCCTTGGCCTTGCAGGGCGTGGCGCTGCTGCGTCAGCGACGAATACAGGTAGCCGGCAATCATGAGCACGCCGAACAGCAGCAGGCCTTCGTAGGTGAACGCGGCCAAACGCCGCACCAGGCTTGGCGTTTCGAACGACTCAGCCAGCTGCGCGGGCGCAGCCTTCATTGCGCCTTGCGCTGCTTGTCGCTCTCGCTCTCAGGCGCGCGGGCTGCTGCTCCCTGCGCGCCGCGCTTGGGCAGCAGCGTCGCACTGTCCACGAAGCCCGGAGTGGCGGCCACCTTGGGCAGGCCGGCCTGTTGATGCATAGGCGGCGTGGTCGGCTTGGACACCAGGCTGGTGGTGGCACCCGAGCCGCGTTGGACGACGGTGGGGCCGACCGGCTGGGCCGCAGGCGGTGCTGGCGCACGCACGACGCTGGACTTTACATTGGGCGCAGCGGCGCGCGGATCGCGCGGCGCGGGTCGGCTGCGGTCTGACTGTTCAGCCAGCGCGCGGCGTTGGTCGGCAGGCAGCGCACGGTAGATTTGCCATTGTTGCTGGCGTTCCTGGGGGCTGAGCTGGCGCGCTTCCTGGAAGTTCAGTCGCGTAGAGCCACGCTCCTGCGGCGAGAGGCGGGACCAGTCGGAGACCCGCTGCTGGACCCGACCCCGCTCGTCAGCCGGCAAGGCGGGAAAGCGGTTGGCGATTTCGGCCCATTTTTGTTGTTGCGCGGGACTGATGCTTTTCCAATCGCGCTCCAACGGCGTCAGCACGCCGCGCTGTGCCGGGCTCAGATTGTTCCAGGCGATCGGCCCGGTCGCGGGCAGGGCTTGCGCAACAGCCGCGCCGACGCTCGCCAAGCAGGCCCACAACAATCCAGCGCGCAGATGGCGCACCAAACGACAGCGTTGCGTCGCAGACTCGAAGCTCACGGCCGGGCGGTCTTGAGGAATTCGACGAAGCCCTGGTCGCGATAGGCCTCGGGCGGCAAGTCATCGGCCAGGATCGCAGCATCGACTTCCGCTGCAGCCTCGATCTGCGAGCGGGTGTATTGGCTGTCGATCAGCATCAAACCGGCCAACAGCACGGCCAGCGGGAGCAGTGAACCCAGACGCAGCCACCAGGGCGTGTTTTCGGATTCGGGGCCGCCCCCGATGATGGCTGCGCCCCCGGCCGAGCCGACCGGCGAAGGTGCAGCCGCCACCCCTGTTGAACGCGACTTTTTCGCCGCCGCCATGGCTTGATCGTGCGCAAAGCTCAGCCGTGCGTCGAAGTCGGGATTGATCGACTGGCGCTGATGCTCGGTGAGCGCAGCCGCGAGACGCAGCGCGAACCGCGCCTGCGACAAGTCGGCGCTGCGCTGGTCGAGGGTGGATGGCGGTGTTTGATTCATAGCGTGACTCCCTTGGCGCGCAGAGCCTTTGCCAGTGCGTGAACAGCCCGGGAACAGTGCGTTTTCACACTGCCTTCCGAGCACCCCATGACAGACGCCGTTTCTGCAACATCCAGTTCTTCCCAGTAACGAAGCAAGAATGCTTCCCGTTGACGGGTGGGTAGCTGCGAAACCTGGGCGTCGATGAGCCGCAGGGTTTGCATGCGACCGACCGAATCTGCCGCATTTTCAGTGCTGGTCCGGCCGCTGGACGTGTCCAGCAACTCGAGCAGGTCGAAGTCGCCGCCATCGTCATCAGCGCCCTCGAACTCCGACAGGTTGACAAACAGTGCATTGCGCACCTTTTGGCGCCGAAACCAGTCCATCGTGGCGTTGGACAGGATGCGCTGGAAGATCAGCGGCAATTCGGCCGGCGGGCGATCGACGTACTTCTCGGCCAGCCGGATCATGGAGTCCTGCACGATGTCCAGCGCAGCGTCGTCATTGCGCACCGTGTAGGCGGTGCGTTTGAAGGCGCGTTTCTCGTCGCTCTTGAGGAAGTCCGAGAGTTCTTTGTCGGTGGCCAAGACGGCGTGGGCGCGGGGCGCAAGGCCCCCGGTTTGGGAGCGCGGCGGATTATGTCATCGCACCGCAAACGCTCCTTGAGGGACCGCTACAGCTTGCAGCCGATGCCATAATGCTGCTTCGCACAACGCATTTTGTGGTCTAAGGGCGGCCCGACCCGGGCGCCCAGTTCTTGACTGCGCAGGTTCCACATCCGCCCCACAAGGGTGCGAGCAGGAACACCGATGGATTTTCGTTAGAGAAATTCACAAAGGTTCGAAATGGACATGTCTGCCGCGGAAGTCAAGCGTGCCGCATCGGCTCTGCCTTCTTCTCCCCCTCCCGCACATCGCGAGCTCAACGGCTCGGAAATCCTCGTTCGTTGCCTGCAAGCCGAAGGCGTCAAGTTCCTCTGGGGCTACCCCGGTGGCGCCGTGCTCTACATCTACGACGCCCTGTACAAGCAGGAGTCGATCCAACATGTGCTGGTGCGCCACGAACAGGCGGCCATCCATGCGGCCGACGGTTACGCGCGCGCCACCGGCGAGGTCGGCGTTGCCCTGGTGACCTCGGGTCCCGGCGTGACCAATGCCGTGACGGGCATTGCCACGGCCTACATGGATTCGATCCCGATGGTCATCGTCACTGGCCAGGTGCCGACGCCAGCGATTGGCCTGGATGCCTTCCAGGAGTGCGACACCGTCGGCATTACGCGGCCGATCGTCAAACACAACTTCCTGGTCAAGGACGTGCGCGATCTGGCGCTGACGATGAAGAAAGCCTTTCACATCGCCCGCACCGGCCGCCCGGGTCCAGTAGTGGTCGATGTGCCGAAGGACGTGTCGATGAGGACCGCGTCCTTCCACTACCCGGAGCGCATCGAGATGCGCTCCTACAACCCGGTCAAGAAGGGTCACGGCGGCCAGATACGCAAGGCCGTGCAGTTGCTGCTGGCGGCCAAGCGCCCCTACATCTACACCGGGGGCGGCGTGATTCTCGGCGAGGCTTCGGCCGAGTTGCGTGAGTTGGTGCACCTGCTTGGCGCGCCATGCACCAACACGCTGATGGGCCTGGGCGCCATTGCTGCCAGCGACCCGCAGTTCCTCGGCATGCTGGGCATGCACGGCACCTACGAGGCCAACATGACGATGCAGCACTGCGATGTGCTGCTGGCGGTGGGCGCACGTTTCGACGACCGTGTCATCGGCAAC
>JANNGN010000063.1:0-10065 GCA_031403895.1 Rubrivivax sp.
ATAGCCGGCGCCCTGGCGCTGCTGATGCTCGCCGCGAGCACGCTCTTTGTGGTTGACCAACGCCAGGTCGGCGTGGTGTATGCGCTCGGCGAGATCAAGGAAGTCATCACCGAACCGGGCTTGCAGTTCAAGCTGCCGCCGCCGTTCCAGAACGTGGTGTTCCTGGACAGGCGCATCCAGACGCTCGACAGCCCGGAACCCCGCCCCATCTTCACCGCCGAGAAGAAGAGCCTGGTCATCGACTGGCTGGTGAAGTGGCGCATCTCGGAACCGCGCCAGTTCATCCGCAACAACGGGACTGATTTCCGCAATCTCGAAAACCGCCTGGCACCCGTGGTGCAGGCCGCGTTCAACGAGGAAGTCACCAAGCGCGACGTCAAGGGCGTGCTGGCCGGCGAGCGCGAGAAAATCATGAACGACGTGCGTTCGCGACTGGCCGATGAAGCCAAATCCTTTGGCATCGATATCGTTGACGTGCGCATCAAGCGCGTGGACTTCGTCGCCGACATTTCAGACTCGGTTTACCGACGCATGGAGTCTGAGCGAAAGCAGGTGGCCAACCAATTGCGCTCGCAGGGTTCGGCCGATGGCGAGAAGATTCGCGCCGATGCCGACCGCCAACGCGAAGTGATCATTGCCGAGGCCTACCGCGACGCCCAAAAGATCAAGGGCGAGGGCGACGCGAAGTCCTCGGCGCTGTACGCCGAGGCCTTCGGCCGTGACCCACAGTTTGCGCAGTTCTACCGCAGCCTGGAGGCCTACCGCGCCACCTTCCGCAGCAAGGGCGATGTGATGGTGCTCGACGCCAACAGCGACTTCTTCCGCGCCATGCGCGGCGGCTCGGCCGCTGCGGCGGCACCGGCAGCGCCGCGCAAATAAGAGCGCTGCATCGGGTTACCGTCGATGGCAGACCTGCTGCTCGGTGCCATTGCGCTGATGTTGGTGATCGAAGGCCTGCTCCCCTTTCTGAGCCCCGCCAGCTGGCGCGCGGCCTTCGAGCGCGCCACGCGTTTGAGCGACGGCCAGATCCGCTTCTTCGGCCTCGCAAGCGTCGTCATTGGACTGGTGTTGTTGGCGGTCTGGCGCTAGCTGCTGCAGCACTCGGCCGCAGGGGCAGGGCCCCTACAATGCCGTTTTCAACACCGGTGCTTTTCATGCTGTCTGCATGGCTGTTGCCAGAGCACATTGCCGATGTCCTGCCTGCACAGGCACGGCGCATTGAAGAACTGCGCCGTGCTTTGCTCGACAGGGCGCGCGCCTATGGTTTCGAGCTCGTCATGCCGCCGCTGCTGGAGCACATCGAGTCCCTGCTCAGCGGCACCGGCCGCGAACTCGACCTCAAGACATTCAAGCTCGTTGACCAGCTCAGCGGCCGCATGCTGGGGCTGCGCGCCGACACCACGCCGCAGGCTGCACGCATCGACGCCCATCTGCTCAACCGCGATGGCGTGACGCGCCTGTGCTACTGCGGCCCCGTGCTGCACACGCGGCCCACGGGCTTGGCTGCCACGCGCGAACCCTTGCAGTTCGGCGCCGAAATCTTTGGCCATGCGGGCCTGGAAGCCGACTTGGAAGCGGCTGAACTGGCGCTCGACAGCCTGCGTGCGGCCTCAGTCGGCGAGCTGCTCATCGACCTGGCCGACGCCCGTGTGCTGCGCGGCGTGCTCGCGGGTGTGGCGATGGACGCGGCGCAGTTGCAGGACATCGTGCAAGCGCTGGCGGACAAGGACGCGTCGGCGCTGCGCGCCTTGACCACCGGCATGCCGGCCGAAACGCGGCGCGCCCTGGCCGCGTTGCTGCGCCTGTACGGCGGCGACGAGGTGCTGGACGCCGCGCGCACCGAACTGCCCGCGCTGCCGCTGGTGCAGACCGCGATCGACCAGTTGCGCTGGCTGGCCAGCCATCTGCGTGCGGCCTATCCCACATTGCGTGTGGGTTTTGACCTGTCCGACATGAGCGGCTACGCCTACTACTCTGGCGCCCGCTTTGCCATCTACGGCGCGGGCTGCAGCGACGCGCTGGCCCGTGGTGGGCGCTATGACGAAGTCGGTGCCGTGTTCGGCCGCAACCGGCCGGCGGTGGGCTTCAGCCTGGACTTGAAGTCGCTGGCCGAGGTGGCCGGCGCGTCGCCCGCGTTAGCCGCCATTCGCGCGCCCTGGGGCGAAGACCCGGCACTGCGCGCCGCAGTTCGGCGGCTGCGCGAAAGCGGTGAAACGGTGCTGGCCATGCTGCCGGGCCACGAGCCCGACGCGGAGGCCTTTGATTGCGACCGCGAGCTGGCGGACGTGGGCGGCCACTGGGTGCTGCGCAGCATCGATCTCGGCCGCGCTGACTGAAATCAACAAGGACAATCGGACATGCAAGCAGCCATTCGGCCCGGCGCCGGACGCAACGTGGTGGTCGTCGGCACCCAGTGGGGCGACGAAGGCAAGGGCAAGATCGTTGACTGGCTGACCGACCACGCACAGGGCGTGGTGCGCTTCCAGGGCGGCCACAACGCTGGCCATACGCTCGTCATCAACGGCCGCAAGACGGCTCTGCAGCTGGTGCCTTCGGGTGTCATGCGCGAAGGCGTGGCCTGCTACATCGGCAATGGCGTGGTGGTCGATCCGGCGCACTTGTTGATCGAGATCGCGCGCATCGAAGCGCTGGGCATCGACGTGCGCTCGCGGCTTTTCGTGTCGGAGTCGTGCCCGCTGATCCTGCCCTTCCACGTCGAGATCGACCGCGCCCGCGAAGCCAAGCGTGAAGGCACTGCGGCCGGCAAGATCGGCACCACCGGCAAAGGCATCGGCCCGGCCTATGAAGACAAGGTGGCGCGGCGCGCGCTGCGCGTGCAGGACCTCAAGCACCCGGCGCGTTTCGAAGCCAAACTGCGCGAACTGCTGGAACTGCACAACGCCGAACTCACGGGCGTGCTGGGCGCCAAGGCGCTGGCGCTGCAACCGATGCTCGACAACGCGCTGGCCGCCGCCGAGGCCATCCGGCCGCTGATGGCCGACGTGGGCTACCGGCTGCATAACGTCCACCTGCAGGGTGCCAACCTGCTGTTCGAAGGCGCGCAGGGCACGCTGCTGGACATCGACCACGGCACCTACCCATTCGTCACCTCCAGCAACTGCGTGGCCGGCAACGCGGCTGCAGGCTCAGGTGTCGGACCCGGCATGCTGCATTACGTGCTGGGCATCACCAAGGCCTACACCACGCGCGTGGGCGGCGGGCCTTTCCCGACCGAACTGGCCATCGACGAAGCGGGCACCGTGGGCCACCACCTGTCCAGCGTCGGGCAAGAGCGCGGTGTCGTGACCGGACGCATGCGGCGCTGCGGCTGGCTGGATGCTGCGGCGCTGAAGCGCTCGATGATCATCAACGGCGTCTCGGGGCTGTGCATCACCAAGCTCGATGTGCTCGACGGCCTGCCCGAGATCCTCATCGGCACCGGCTACAGACTTGGCGCGGCGACGCTCGACGTGCTGCCGCTGGACGCCGATGAAGTGGCCGCTTGCGAGCCCATCTACGAAGCCCTGCCGGGCTGGAGCGAGACGACCGCCGGGCTTACCAACTGGGAGCAGTTGCCGGTAAACGCACGCCGCTACCTGGAACGCATGCAGGCGCTCATTGGCGCCCCCATCGACATGGTCTCCACCGGCCCCGACCGTGTCCATACGGTGCTCTTGCGACATCCCTTCCGCGCTTGAACCACGCACCTGCCCCGATTTCCAACCCACCAGCGAAAGACCTCCGAGCATGCTCACCGACGACGGCAAGCACCTGTATGTGTCTTGGGACGAATACCACCTGCTGACCGAGCGCCTGGCGCTCAAGGTGGCGCACTCGGGCTGGGCGTTTGACCAGATCCTGTGCTTGGCGCGCGGGGGCATGCGGCCGGGCGACGTGCTGTCGCGCGTCTTCGACAAGCCGCTGGCCATCATGTCCACCAGCTCGTACCGCGCCGACGCCGGCACCATCCAGGGCCGGCTGGACCTGGCCAAGTACATCACCATGCCCAAGGGCGAACTGGCAGGCCGTGTGCTGCTGGTGGATGACCTGGCCGACACCGGCATCACGCTGCGCGCCGTGGTGGACCGGCTGCGCGGCATGCCCGCCATCCAGGAACTGCGCGCGGCCGTTATCTGGGTCAAGGGCGTATCGACCTACGTGCCCGACTATTTCGTTGAAACGCTGCCCACAAGCCCGTGGATCCACCAGCCTTTCGAGGAGTACGACAACCTCCGCCCCGACGGCCTGGCGCGAAAGTTTGCTGTCTAGACAAGTAAAAAGGCCGGTCACCCTTTTACAGTGACCGGCCTTCAACATTTTGGTGCCCGGGAAGGGACTCGAACCCCCACGCCGTTAAGCGCTAGTACCTGAAACTAGTGCGTCTACCAATTCCGCCACCCGGGCTTTCAACAGCCAAGGATCATATCATCAGAGAAAAAAACATCTCCAGCTCGACGCAGTCGGGCCCGCCCTTGATGGGCGACATCGAAGGCACTGTCGAGGGCCATCGTGACGGCCACGGTTTTGTGCGCCCCGACAGCGGTGAATCCGCCATCTACCTCGCACCGCAGGAAATGCGCAGCGTGCTGCACCGTGACCGCGTGCGTGTGCGTGTGTTGCGGCTGGATCGCAAGGGCCGACCCGAAGGCCGTGTGCTCGACATCCTTGAGCGCCGCAAGACACCGATCATCGGCCGCTTGCTGCACGAAGGCGGGCACTGGCTGGTGGCGCCTGAAGACAGCCGCTACGGCCAGGACATCCTGATTCCGAAAAACGCCACCGCCAGCGCGGCCGTGGGGCAGGTGGTGTCGGTCGAACTGACCGAGCCGCCGTCACTGCATTCGCAACCGGTGGGCCGCGTGGCCGAGGTGCTGGGCGAGATCGACGACGCCGGCATGGAAATCGAGATCGCGGTGCGCAAGTACGAAGTGCCCCACGAGTTTTCAGCCGACACGCTGGCGCAAGCTGCGGCGCTGCCCGAGAAACTGCGCCCGGCTGACCGCAAGCACCGAATCGACCTCAGCGATGTTGCGCTGGTCACCATCGACGGCGAAGACGCGCGCGACTTCGACGACGCGGTCTATTGCGAGCCCTTCAAGCAAGGCCGCGGCAAGGCAGCGGTGGAAGGCTGGCGCTTGATCGTCGCCATTGCCGATGTCAGCCACTACGTCAAGCCCGGCGAACCGCTGGACGAAGACGCCTACGAACGCGCAACCTCGGTTTACTTTCCGCGCCGCGTGATCCCGATGCTGCCCGAGAAGCTGTCCAACGGGCTGTGCTCGTTGAACCCGAATGTCGAGCGCCTGGCGATGGCCTGCGACATGCTCGTCACCACCGAAGGCAAGGTACACGCCTATCAGTTCTACCCGGCAATCATCAATTCGCACGCCCGCCTGAGCTACACCGAAGTGGCGGCCATGCTGGCCAACACGCGCGGCCCCGACGCCCAGCGCCGGGGTGACGTGCTGCCGCACCTGCTGCACCTGCACGAGGTCTATCGCGCGCTGCTGAAACAGCGTGCGGTGCGCGGTGCGGTGGACTTCGACAGCACCGAAACGCAGATCATCTGCGACGACAACGGCCGCATCGAAAAGATCGTGCCGCGCACGCGCACCGAAGCGCACCGGCTGATCGAAGAGGCCATGCTGGTGGCCAATGTCTGTTCGGCCGAGTACATCGCAGCCGCCGAGCACCCTTGCCTGTACCGCGTACACGAAGGGCCGACGCCCGAGAAGCGCATCGCGCTGCAGGCCCAGCTCAAGGCGCTGGGGCTGAATATGCACCTGAGCGACGAGCCCACGCCGGCTGAAATTGCGGCCATCTCGAAAGCCACGCACGGCCGGCCCGATGCGATCCAGATCCAGACGCTACTGCTGCGTTCGATGCAGCAGGCCATCTACACCGCCACCAACAACGGCCATTTCGGCCTTGCGTACGCGGCCTACACGCACTTCACGAGCCCGATCCGGCGCTACCCGGATTTGCTCGTGCACCGGGTCATCAAGGCCATCCTCGCGTCGCGCCGCTACCACCTGATGGCGAACGAAAAAACACGCGTGCCCGAGATGCGCAAAGGCGGCAAGCCGCAGCGCCAGGTCAAGCCGCTGTCGCAGGAAATGACGCTGTGGGAAGCAGCCGGTGGCCACTGCAGCGCGAACGAGCGGCGTGCGGACGAAGCGTCGCGCGATGTCGAAGCCTGGCTCAAGTGCCGATACATGCGCGAGCGCCTGGGCGAAGAGTTCTCGGGCACCGTCACGGCAGTCGCAGGCTTTGGGCTCTTCGTCACGCTGGACGCGCTGTACGTGGAAGGACTGATCCACATCACCGAGCTCGGCGGCGAGTACTTCCGCTTCGACGAAGCACGGCTGGAACTGCGCGGCGAGCGCACCGGCCTGCGCTATGGCGTGGGCACGCGCGTGCGTGTGCAGGTCAGCCGGGTTGATCTTGATGGTCGCAAGATCGACTTCCGCATCGTGCGTGAAGGCGAGAGCGACCGAGCGCCGGCCAAGGGCGACCGCCCGGAGCGTGGGCGAGGCAGCAGTGCCAGCGGTGAGTTGGCAGCGGTGCAGGGTGCTGACCGCATTGCCAAGGCTGCCGCGCGGGCTGCCAAGGGGGGCGGCAAAGGGCTGTTGGGCGCTGCCGGCCCGGCGACTGGAAAAGGACCGGGGGATGCCGCACGCCGATCGCGCAAACCGGCGCCGCAGCGCGCCACACCCAAACCGCGCGCGCGGCGCTGAGCCTTCGGCGCGGGCCAGTTGCTGTGGTGCGCGGCGCCGCAGCGGCTACACCGCGTGCAACATGGCCTCGATCAGATCGGCTGCGCGCAACGGGCGGTTGGGCAGCTGTTCAGCAAAAAGATCGGCGGCGCGCCCGTGTTGCCAGGCCGCTGCGGCTGCCACCGCACTTGGCGATGACAACGGCTGCTGCGCCCACATTCCGGCCAGCCAGCCAGCGAGCACATCGCCGCTGCCTGCGGTCGCGAGGGCTGCGTTGCCGGTGCTGTTGATCCAGGACACGCCGTTGTTCGATTCGATCACTGTGCCCGAGCCTTTGAGCAGCACTGTCGCACCCCAGCGTGCGCTCAAGGCCTTCGCCGCCGCCAGGCGGTTGTGCTGCACATTGGCGGTGGTGCAGGCCAGCAACCGGGCGGCTTCCAGCGGATGCGGCGTCAATACCGTGGGCAGGCCGCGAGCGCCGCGTTGACGCAGCAGCGTCTGCAAGCCGGTGTCGCCCGCCAGCGCGTTCAGCGCATCAGCATCAAGCACGAGACGGCCCGCATGGGTCAGCAGCGGCGGCATGGCCCGCTGCACGTCCGCGCCGCCGCCGCAGCCGCAGGCCACCGTGGTGGCGGCCAGCACGGCCGGTGGCTCTTGCCACCACTGGGTGCGGCTCATCAATTCGGGGCGCCCTGGATGCACGGACGCAGCGCCTGCGGCAAGCAGGCTGCAGGTCACCCGGCCAGCGCCGGCCGCCAAGGCCGCGCTGGCCGCGAGCCACGCGGCGCCGACCATGCCTGTGGCGCCGCCCACCACCGCGACCTCACCGAAGCTGCCCTTGTGGGCACTGTGACCGCGAGCGGGTTGGGCTGGCGCGCTGCTGAGCCAGGCCATGCCGACGGGCGGCGCCACCTCCAAGGTGTCGAGCCAGACGACACCGGCGTGCGCTCGGCCCTGGTGCGTGAAGCAGCCCGCTTTGAGCGTGAGCAAGGACAGCGTGGTCTGCGCCTGCACGGCAGCCCTGCCGAGCACGCTGCCGGTGTCGGGATGCAGGCCACTGGGGATGTCAACCGCCAGCACCGCTGCGCCAGACTGGTTGATGTGATCGATGGCCATTGCCAGCGCCTCCGCCGGGGCGCGAGAAGCGCCCAGACCCAGCAGTGCGTCGATGACCAGGCCCGGGGCTTGTGCCGGATTCGGCCCGCTCAAGATCGGCACCCCGGCCCGCTGGGCGTCCTGCAGCGCCCGCGCTGCATCGGCCGGCAGCCGGCTTGCATCGGCTATCAGGCACACCTGCACCCGCTTGCCGATACGGTGCAATTCACGCGCCGCCACCAAGCCGTCGCCACCGTTGTTGCCAGGGCCGGCCCAGACCTGCACAAGCGCGGCATGCGGTGCGCTCGCGAGTGCAAGGCGCGCCACCGACATGCCGGCCAAGGCCATCAGCGCTCCGGCTTCGACACCGATCTGGGCTTGCCGTTCATGGGCCCGTGACGAGGCCACATCGTGCAGCGGCCAGGGGCCGTTGTCGGCTGTGACTTGCTGTGGAAGCAGGGTTCCGCGCATTGCCGCATTGTGCGGCGCGGTCATGCGGGCTGCGTGCAGCCAGAGGCGTGGGCGTTGTTCAGCGCCAGCGTGCCAGCGTCAATCGGTCAAGGTCGATCGGTGCGGCGCGGCCGCTGATGCGCTCGGCCAGCACACGTGCCGAACCGCAAGCCATTGCCCAACCGCTGGAGCCGTGGCCAAGGTTCAGCCAGACGCCCGCCGCGCCGCTCTCGCCCAGCACCGGTGGGCCGTCGGGCAGCATCGGACGCGCGCCTTTCCAGTGCTGCGCCTGCTGCGTCACCGCGCTGCCAGGAAACCAGTCGTCGAGCACGCGGTACAGCGTGCGCAGGGCGGCCTGGTTCATGACGTCCGCGCGGCCGCCGACCTCGGCACTGCCGGCCACGCGGATGCGCTGCCCGAGCCGGGTGATGGCGACCTTGTAGCGCTCGTCCATCACAGCTGCGCGCGGGCCCATCGGAGCCTGGCCGTCAACATGGCGCACGGCAGCGGTGACCGAATAGCCGTAGATCGGCGCCAACGGCAATTTCACGCCTACCGTGGCAAGGAGTGAATTGGCTTGCACGCCGGCACAAACGACCACCGCATCGAAGCGTTTTTCTCGGCCGCCCGCCCAGCTCAGCACCGGCCGCGCGCCCGGCGTGAGCGTCTGCACATTGGCGTGGAAGCGAAAGGTGGCGCCCAGCCGCACCGCTTCGGCCTTGAGCAGGTGTGCAAACTGGCGGCAGTTGCCCACACCGTCCTGCGGCAGGTGGATGGCCGCGTGCAAGGGCGTGGCAGGGTTCAGGGCCGGCTCGATCTGGCGGCAGCGCGTGGGGTCGATCAACTCGTGCGTGACGCCCAGTTCACGCAGCAGGTTGAGCCCGCGCTGCGCCGCCCTCACTTCGCGTTCGCTGCGCAGCAGCACTGTGTAGCCGCTGGCCTGTTCGTATTCAAGCCGCAGGCTGTGTGTCAGCGCGATCTGGCGTTCGCGGCTGAAGTGGGCCAGCCTTTGCATCGCGCTGCGGTTGGCCACATGCAGCTCCAGCCGGCAAGCGCGCAGCCACTGCCACAGCCAGGGAATTTGGGCCACGGCCGAGAGCCCCGCAAAGCGCACCGGCGTGTCGCGGCTGAAGGCGTGCCGCAACACCTTCCAGGCCATGCCTGGCGCAGCCCAGGGTGTGACGTAGCCCGGGGCGATGACGCCCGCGTTGGCAAAGCTGGTCTCGGCGGCCACGCTGGCGCGGCGTTCGAACACCGTGACCTCGTGGCCCTGGGCCGCCAATTCATACGCCGTGGTCACGCCGACGATGCCGGCGCCGATGACGGCTACTTGCACACGCAGTCCCACACCCAACCCCACGCGCAGACCCCCGACCCGGCATGGTGCGCGCGCACGCGGGCAGGACCGGCGGGCAGTGCAGCCCGTGTTAAAGTCATTGGGTTTGTCTCAGCAGTGACGTGGAAGCAATGTCGAGCGTGAAGCGCGGCGTTGAGCCGAGTTCACAGCGGATCCCCATCCTGGGGAACCTGCTGCCTGCAGTGAGACGAACAAATCGCGAACCCGACCGAACCAAGGTGTCGTGGCCCCGTGCAGCAGCCCATCAAAAGCCGCTGCGCGATGCCCCGGTAAAGCGGCGGGATTCTAGACCCAACCTTCGGAGTGATCCATGACTGTCTCCATGCGTGAAATGCTGGAAGCCGGTGTCCATTTCGGGCACCAAACGCGCTTCTGGAACCCCAAGATGGCACCGTATATCTACGGCCATCGCAACAAGATCCACATCATCAACCTCGAGAAGACGCT
>JANNGN010000064.1:0-2583 GCA_031403895.1 Rubrivivax sp.
CACATCGACTACATGCTGGGCAAGATTCCCATGGGCCGCTTCCTGAACGTGCAGGAAGTGGCGGCGATGGTGGCCTGGCTGTCGAGCGAGGAATGTTCGTTCAGCACCGGTGCGGTGTTTGACCTGACCGGCGGCCGCGCGACCTACTGAGCGGGTTCAGTGCAGCGCGACCTTGCGCGAGGTCAGCCGCTCATTCAGCCGCTCATTCAGCCGTTCACTCAGCCCGTTATCCGCCCCGTCACCGGGTAGATCGGGTCCGTGTAGCCAAAAGTGGACGCGTGCCCGGTCGGCACGCGTGCGTCCACCCAGCGCTCGTCTTCCTCGGTCACTTTCACCGACAGTGCAGCGATGTAGTCAAGCCACTGCGCCAGTGTGCGTGGGCCACCGATGACGCCGTTGACGAGCCGGTTGTTCAGCACCCAGGCAATGGCCAGTTGGCTGGGGCTGACGCCGCGCGAGGCCGCGTGTTCGCTGAAGGCGCGTGCGATCTCGATCGACTCGGGCCGCCATTCGGTCTGCATCAGGCGCCGGTCGGAGCGGGCGGCTCGGCTGTCGGCCGGCGGGGTGGCGCCAGGCTCGTACTTGCCACTCAGCACACCGCGCGCGAGCGGGCTGTAAGTCACGGCACCCAGGCCATAGTGGGCGCAGGCGGGCAGCAGTTCAACTTCGATGCCGCGTGTCACCAGGCTGTAGGGCGGCTGCAGCGCAATCGGCTGCGGGATGCCCATCTGCCGGCTCATCTCGACCATGCGCGCCATGCGCCAGGCGCGGAAGTTGGACAAGCCCCAGTGCAGGATCTTGCCCTGCTCGATGAGCCGTGCCAGGGTGGACAGGGTCTCCTCCATCGGCGTGGATTCGTCGTCGCGGTGCAAGTAGTAGAGATCGATCCAGTCGGTGCCCAGGCGCCGCAGGCTGTGTTCAACGGCCTGCGTGATCCAGCGCCGCGAACTGCCGCGTTCGTTGAGGTCGTCGCTCATCGGGTTGGCCACCTTGGTGGCCAGCATCCAGCGTGAGCGGTCGGCCTTGATCAGGCGGCCCACCATGCGCTCGGACTCGCCCTTGGCGTAAACGTCGGCGGTGTCGATGGCGTTGATGCCGGCCGCGCGCGTGGCGTCGATGATGGCTGCGGCCTCGGCCTCGGCGGTCCGGTCACCGAACATCATCGTGCCCAGCCAAAGCGGCGACACCTTCAGGCCGCTGGCGCCCAGGTTGCGGTAGTTGTGGACGTTGGAACTCATACGCCAATCCTCCCAAGCAGCAGATATTCCATCAGCGCCTTCTGCACATGCAGCCGGTTCTCGGCTTCGTCCCAGACCACGCTTTGCGCGCCGTCGATGACCTCAGCAGTGACCTCTTCACCGCGGTGTGCCGGCAGGCAGTGCATGAAAAGTGCGTCGGGTTGCGCCACGGCCATCATCTCTTCGTCCACGCACCAATCGACAAAGGCCTTGCGGCGCTCTTCGTTCTGCGTCTCGAAGCCCATGCTGGTCCAGACATCGGTGGTCACCAGGTGCGCGCCTTCGCAGGCCTGCATCGGGTGGTTGAAGACCTTGTAGCAGCTGCTGCTGCGCACGCCGGCCACTGCGGCGTCGATCTCATAACCGCTGGGCGTGCTGACATGCACCGTGAAGCCCAGGATTTCGGCCGCCTGCAGCCAGGTGTTGGCCATGTTGTTGCCGTCACCGACCCAGGCCACCACCTTGCCGGCGATGCTGCCGCGCTGCTCGATGTAGGTGTAGATGTCGGCCAGGATCTGGCACGGGTGGTACTCGTTCGTAAGGCCGTTGATGACCGGCACGCGCGAATTTGCGGCGAAGCGGTCGAGCATGTCCTGCGCGTAGGTGCGGATCATCACGATGTCCACCATGCGGCTGATGACGCGCGCGGTGTCCTCGGCCGGCTCGGCGCGGCCGAGATGGCTGTCCCCTGTCGTCAGGTTCACGACGCTGCCGCCCATCTGGTACATGCCGGCTTCAAAGCTCACCCGCGTGCGCGTGCTGGCCTTCTCGAAGATCATGGCCAGCGTGCGGTCCACCAGCGGCTGGTATTTCTCGTAGTTCTTGAAGCGCGTCTTGATGATGCGCGTGCGCTCGAAGAGGTAGGCGTATTCCTCGGCGCGCAGGTCCTTGAACTGCAGGTAATGTTTCATCAGGCTCAAGCCGGGCTTCATGCCGTGCCGGGCGACTCGGCCAGGAAGGCCTTCACCAGAGGGCACAGGATGGCCGCCATCTGCCGCGCTTCGTCGGCGTTCAGGATCAGCGGCGGCACCAGGCGGATCACGCTGTCGGCGGTGACGCTGATCATCAGTCCGGCTTCGGCCGTGCGCTTAAGCAGCACGCCGCAAGGGCGGTCGAGTTCGATGCCGATCATCAAGCCGGCGCCGCGGATTTGCTTCACGCCGGCCAGGCCTGCGAGGCCGGTTTCCAATGCGTCGCGCAGCATCGCACCCACCGTGGCGGCGTTGGCCATCAGCCCTTCTTCTTCCATGATGCGCAGCGTCTCCACACCCGCGCGCATGGCCAGCGGGTTGCCGCCGAAGGTGGTGCCGTGGTTGCCCGGGCCCAGCACGTTCACGGCCTTCGG
>JANNGN010000065.1:0-4534 GCA_031403895.1 Rubrivivax sp.
TATGTGCCGGTGGTGATCCTCAGTGCGCAGGACGACCGCGACACCGTGCTCGCCGCGCTGGACGCCGGTGCCATGGGTTTCATCAGCAAGGCAGCGGCGCCTGCTGAGTTGAAGGAGGCGCTGAACCGGGTGCTGGTGGAGCACCGCATCCACCTGCCGCAGTCGGTCTCGGGTGGTTTGGCTGCGGTGCCGTCCCTGGGTGCGGACGGCGGCGGCGGGCGTGAGCTGTCGGAGCTGTCGGCACTGGGACTGACCGAACGCCAGATCGAGGTCCTGGGCTACGTGGTGCAGGGCCTGCGCAACAAGGAAATCGCGCGCCTGCTGGACCGCTCTGAAGTGGTCGTCAAGAAACACGTCACCGCCACGCTGCAGGCGCTGGGCGCGCCCAACCGCACCAAGCTGCTGGTGCTGCTGAGCCAGCGCGGCTACCGGGTGCCGTCGATGCGCCCGGGCTCTGATGCATGAGCTTTGCATGACCCCCCGCATGAGCGAGGCGGAAGTCCTTCGCCCGCGCCGCCTCCAGCGCCGCGCCGAACCGGCCGGCGACCCGTTGTCGCGCCGCCGCAGGCGCCGCGGCCTGCTGCTCGTGATGCTGGGCGTGGTGGCCCTGGCGGCACAGAGTCTTGCGGAATGGCTGCTGCCCTACAACGTGGCCTCGCTCGAAGCCGTGCGGCGGCTCACCCATTCGCCACTGCTGCAGGCCTCTGAACTGGTGTGGCTGTGGGCGCTGCTCTGCGGCGCGCTGCTGGCCGGCCTGGCTTTCAGCCGGCGCCGCCCCGGCATCCTTGCCGTGGCCAGTGGCCTGGCGCTGGGGTCCGCGCACGCCACCGCCGGTGGCGGTGCGGCGTCATTGACGATGCTGCTGCTGGTAGGCCTGGCCACCATGGGCTGGCATGCCTGGCGCGACGGCGGCCTGGCGCTGCTGGTGGCCACAGGCGTTGCCGTGGCGGGCTGGGAGCTGTCGTTCTCGGCATTTGCCAGCCTGTGGATCGTGACGCCGGTGATGGTGGCGATGTTCATCTGGATGGACTTTCAGAACAGCCGCGCCCAAGCCGAACGCGACACGCTCATCGCCAGCCTGGATGAACGCACCGCCGAGCTCACCGAACTGCAGGGCGCGCGCACGCAGTTGCTGGCCAGCATCAGCCATGACCTGCGCCAGCCCTTGCAGGCCGTGCGGCTGTACGGTGAGGCGCTGCAGGGCAGTTACCAAAGTGCCGCTGCAGGCGACAACGAGCCCGCGAGAAACCGCGAGAACGCGCGCCGCGCCGAGCTGCTGCGCCAGCAGATGCGCGCCGCCGACGACGCTGTCGCCATGCTCGACCAGTTCAGCGAATTCAGCGCCATCGAACAGGGCGCGTTGCAGTCGCACGCTGAACTGGTGGACATCCGCGAGCTGCTCGACGGTGTCGCCGCCAGCCTGCAGGCCACGCACCCGCCTGCGCTGCTGCGCCTGAGCGTGCATGGCCGCCACCAGTGGCTGCACACCGACCGCACGCAGCTTGCGCGGCTGCTGCAAAACCTGGCCGGCAACGCCGTGCGCTACAGCCTTGGGGTGCGGCCGGGCCAGGCGGCGCGGGTGGTGCTGGCGGTGCGGCCATTTCGCGGCACAGACAGCGGCACAGACAGCGGCACAAACGGCAGAAACGGCGGAAACGACAGCATCAACGACAGCAGCGAAGGCCTCGTGATCGACGTCATCGACAACGGCCGCGGCATCCCGCCTGACAAGCTCGACGCCGTCTTCGAGCCCTATGTCCAGCTCGCCGACGGTGGCGGCGCGACGCAGGGTGCGTCGCGCGGCGGACGCGGTCTGGGGCTGGCCATCGTGCGCGGGCTGGCCGCACAGCTTGGCCTGCAATTGGCGCCGCTGCGCAGCACGCTGGGCCGCGGCACGCACTGCCGGGTCCACCTGCCGGCTGCGCTGCGCCGGGCCGGCCCGCAACCGGTGGCGCCTGGGGCGGCGGCCAGCCCGGCTGCGGCCGCCGACCCAAGCCGGCTGGACGGCTGGCTGCTGGCGCTGCTGGACGATGAACCCGGCACGCGCGCCGCGCTGCGCGCTGCGCTTGAAGGCGCGGGCGCCACGCTGGTGGACGCCGGCTCGCTGGAGCAGCTGAAATTGCTGCTCGACGCCGAACCCCGCTTCCCCGACGCGCTGGTCTTCGACCTCGACCTGGGCACTGGCAAGGCCGACGGCCTGAGCGCCGTCACCGATCTGCGTGCCGAATGGGAAATGCTGGTGCCGGCAGTCATCGTCACCGGGCGCATTGCGGTCATGGGCACGGTGCCGCTGCCCAAACACTGCACGCTGCTGGGCAAGCCAGTGGCGCTGGCGACGCTGGTGGGCACGCTGCGGCTGATGGCGCCCAAGGCGGTGCCCGTGCCGGCGGTGCGTGGGGACGCGGGTGATGGCGGGACCGAGAGCGAGAACAAGGTCGCACCGCCCTGAATCAATGCCCGTATCCCTCGGGATCATTGGGCACACTGCGGCATCGTTGTTCAATCCAGCCATCGTGAAGCCAATCTGCAAAAAGCACCCAGGCCCGCGACGGAAGTCCAACCCCAAGGGGAAGCCGATCATGAGCAAGTCTGTGTGGAACCTGGCCGCTGCGGGCGTGATGCTGTCGATGCTGTGGACGGGGCCGGCGCAGGCGCAATCCAGCGGCGCCTTCGACCTCATCACGGCCGCCGAGGCCCAACAGACGGCGAAAGCCGAACTGGAAGCGCCGCCCGAGATCCGCCCGCGCCAGGCGGTGGGCCCGAAGGCCAACGCACCCGCGATCCGCGTCATCAGCCCGACGGCGCTGGGCACGACCGTGGCTGCGCCGCTGCGCATCGAAGTCGCCTTCACGCCGACACCGGGCACGCGCATCGTGCCGTCGAGCTTCCGGGTGCTGTACGGGCTGCTCAAGATCGACCTCACCGACCGCCTGCGCAAGCACGCCACGGTGACCGAAAGCGGTGTCGTCGTGGACCGCGCGGTGGTGCCCGACGGCCAGCACCGGCTGATCCTGCAGGTGGCCGACGACCAGGGCAACACGGCCGAGCAGGAGCTGCGCATCCGCGTCGGGGCGGCGTCATGACAGCGTTGGTGCGAACCCGGACCCGGGCTTGTACCCCGGCTCTGGCCCCGGCCGCGCCAGCCACGCGCCGCGCCTGGTGGTTGGCGAGCCTGGTCGCCGCCGCGCCGGTGGCCGCGCCGGTAGCCGCACATTCGCAGCCGGCGCTGGGGTCGGCCGAGTCGGCCGCCAAGCTGTCACCGCTGCTGAGCCAGGTGCTGGAGCGTGTGGCGCCCGCGAACCGCGACGCCGCCACCGGTGAAGGCGGGCTTTTCCGCAGGCTGGCGCAACAGCACAAGGCTGCCCTTGCGCCCGCCGACAAGCGCCGCGCTGGCGCCGGCATGGTGCCTGCGTTGGTGCCGGCGCTGGGCTATGCGATGGAGCAACTCGACCCCGCAAGCTTTGCCGTGCTGCGGCCAATTCCGGTCGCGGGCAGTGGCGCACTGCTGCGCACCGGCGATGTCTTCGTGCTGCAGTTTTCCACCAGCCTGCCAGGCCAGGTGCGGCTGGAAAACATCGACGCCCAGGGCCGCGTGGCAGACCTGGGCACGCACACCGTGTTCGTTGACCAGCTCAACCGCATTCCGCGCGACAAGGGCATCCAGCTGCGGGGTCAGCCGGGGCTGGAGCGGCTGCGCTTCTATTTCTACCCCTGCATGCCACCGGAAGCTGCGGGCAGGTCCTGGGCCGCAGAGTTCCAGGGAAAGTTGCCACCCTGCGCGGCGGCCCCGGTGCTTCAATCGGCCAACGCCGGCAGTTACGCCACCCCCTTCGGCACCGTGGTGCCCCGGGCGCTGGTCAACCTTGCGCAACCCGACGCCAACCTGGTGTTTGCCGGCAGCCCTGAATACCAACCCGGAGATGTGACCGTGATGGAAGCGCAGATCCGACACGAAGGACGCGACCATGCCCGCTGAAATCCTGTCCGTCTTGCGCACCCTGGCTTTGGCAGGCGCGCTCGCCTGGGCGCTGGGGGCTTCGGGCTTTGCCGTGGCGCAGAGCACGCCAGCGGCCGTGCCCGAGACGCGCGACATGATCGACGCCCTCAAGCCTGCGGCCAACCGCGGCATGCGCAACCTGCTGGTGCGCCAGGCTGCGCCGGAGCCCGCCGCATCGGTTGCCGCCGGCACGACCGGTGCCGTGGTGGCGCCACCGACGCCCCCAGCCACGCAGCCAACCGCGCCCGCGCCGGCAAGCGCCACCGAGCCACCGCCCAGCCTTTCGCTGGCGATCCAGTTCGACTTGAATTCCGCCCGCGTGCGGCCTGAAAGTGGCGCCATGCTGGGCAACCTAGTGGCGGCCCTGTTGTCGCCCGACTTGAAGAGCAACCGCTTCGTCATCGAAGGCCACACCGATGCAAGAGGCGTGGCGGCGTCCAACCTGCGCCTGTCGCAACAGCGTGCCGACGAGGTGCGGCTGTATCTGGTGGCACTGGGTGTGCATCCGGCGCGGCTGAAGGCCGTGGGCAAGGGCTC
>JANNGN010000066.1:0-3440 GCA_031403895.1 Rubrivivax sp.
CAGCGCGTTCGGAAAATCGCGGCTGTAGTGCAGGCCGCGGCTCTCGTGGCGGCGCAGCGCACTGCGCACGATGAGCTCGGCACACACCACCAGGTTGCGCAGTTCCAGCAGGTCGCGGTTGACGCGGAAGTTGGCGTAGTAATCAAGGGTCTCGTCGCGCAGCAGCTTGATGCGGTGCAGGGCTCGTTCCAGCCGCTTGGTGGTGCGCACGATGCCGACGTAGTTCCACATCAAGAGACGCAATTCGTCCCAGTTGTGGGCGATGACAACCTGCTCGTCGGCGTCTTCGACCTGGCTCTCGTCCCAGGGCGGCAGCGCCGGGTCGCTGCGCGGCGCCTGCTTGTCGATGGCGATGGCGCAGCTGCGCCCCAGCACCACACATTCGAGCAGCGAATTGCTGGCCAGCCGGTTGGCGCCATGCAGGCCGGTGTAGGTGGTTTCGCCCACCGCGTACAGGCTGGCCAAGTCGGTGCGGCCGTCGAGGTCGGTGACGACGCCGCCGCAGGTGTAGTGCGCCGCCGGCACCACCGGAATGGGCTGGCGCGCGATGTCGATGCCCAGCTGCAGGCAGCGTGCGTGGATGGTGGGAAAGTGCGCCTTCAGGAAGACTTCACCCAGGTGGCGGCCGTCGAGCCAGACGTGGTCGAGGCCGTGCTTCTTCATCTCGAAGTCGATCGCGCGGGCCACGATGTCGCGCGGCGCCAGTTCGCCGCGTTCATCGTGCGTGTGCATGAAGCGCATCCCGCCGGCGTCGCCCGGCCCGGTGCTGGGCAGGGTCAGGTGCGCGCCCTCACCGCGCAGCGCTTCCGTGATCAGGAAGCTGCGCTCCTGCGGGTGGTACAGGCAGGTGGGATGGAACTGGATGAACTCCATGTTGCCGACGCGACAGCCGGCGCGCCAGGCCATCGCAATGCCGTCGCCGGTGGCCGTGTCGGGGTTGCTGGTGTAGCGATAGACCTTGCCCACGCCGCCAGTGGCCAACACCACGGCGGCAGCGGCCAGGGTCTGCACATGGCCGCGGTCCATGTCGAGCGCATAGACGCCGTAGCAGTGCGGCGACTCATGGCGCTTCAAGTGGCGCGACGTGACCAGATCCACCGCCATCCAGCGCTCGCGCAGCGAGATGTTGGGGTGCTCGCGGGCACGCGCCAGCAGCGCGTCGTGGATGGCCTTGCCGGTGGCATCGGCCGCATGCGCAATGCGGCGCACGGCGTGCCCGCCCTCGCGCGTGAGGTGCAGGCCGAGCGGGCCGTCGGGGTCGGGCGAAAAGCTCACGCCAGCGTCCACCAGCCACTGCACCGCCGCCGCACTGTGTTCGGCGATGTAGCGCGCGGCGTGCTCGTCAACGATGCCGGCGCCGGCCTCTTGCGTGTCGCGCACATGCGACTCGATGCTGTCGTCGCTGCCCAGCACGCCGACGATGCCGCCCTGCGCCCAGGCGGTGGCGCTTTCGCTCAGCGCGCGTTTGGCAAGCACGATGACGGGCCGCTCGGCCGCCAGTTGCAGTGCCACCGTCAAGCCGGCCAGCCCGGCGCCGATAACAACGACAGGGCCGGGCGGCAGGGGACCATCGGTGCGTGTGCTCATGGCGGGGTTGGCCTCAAAAGGCCAACTGTGGCCCAGCGGCGTCGATTCTAAGGAGCCCCCACTGGCGACTGGGTGCGATGCAGCGCGGCCGCCCTATGATCCAAAAAAAACTGTCAAGGTGAGGAAACCCATGAACCGAGTTCGCAACGAAACCCCCTGGCCCGACACCGCGCGCATCCAGAGCCGCGAAGACCTGCTGTCGCCGCGCACGCAGATCGTCAACGACCGCGACGCCTACCTGGGGCAGGGCCGCCACGACATCGGCCGCCGCATCTCGGACGACCAGGTCGAGCTGTTCGTCACCACCGACGTGGCGACTGCGCTGCAGCAGGAATTCACGCTGCACAGCCCCGAATTCATTGCCCTGCACGACGTCGGCATGAGCGCCAGCCTGCGCCTGCTGTCCAGCCTGGCCGGCGCCGCCGACGCCCGCGTGCAGCGGCTGTCGGTGCGCCGCCAGGGCCACGGCGTGGCGCTCGCCGTGCTGCAGTTCGTTGAAGTGCCGCTGGCCGACGGCACACCGGTGCGCGTGTACTCCACCGACATCAACGGCGACGGCGCCGCGCGCGCCCAGATGGCCCGCGTGCTGCTGGCCTTCAGCCGCCTGGGGGTGTTGATGGTGGGCGAACTGCCGCCGCAGTCGCTTGCCGCCCAGCTCGCGCCGCTGCACGAAGCGCTGCTGCGCGGCCCCTGGCCCAACCGCGACCTGCTGATGGTGCCGCTGGGTTCCGGCGTCGCCCTCGCCGCGCAGGGCGCGCAGCTCGCGCACCAGACGCCGGTTGAAGTACACGTGACGCCCCACGCCGCCAAGCCCAAACATGTGTGGACCTTTGTCGGCGGCGCCTGGAACCGCCTGCACGGCGCGCCTGACGGCAAGCGCGCGCTGCCCACCGAACTGTCACGCGCCGTGCCCAAGCCACGTGTGCCCAGCACCGAAGCCACCACCGAACCGATGCCGCTGGACGGCATCGGCCGTGCCGCCGCACCAGTACCGCAGGCACCCCGGCAGGCATCGATGGCGCCCATGATGCCGATGGCACCGTCGGTGGCCAGCATCACGCCCATGCCCTTGCCAGGCAGCTCCACCTGGCAGACCTATGTCAGCCGCTGCGCGCTCATCAAGGGCGTCGTGAGTTGCTGCGTCTTCGACACCCACACCCTGCACGCCATGGCCTCGGCCGGCGGCCCACCCTCGGCCGAGCGCCTGGCGCAGCAAGGTGCGGCGCTGTTGTCGGCCATGAACGACGCCTCGCGCGCCCTGGGCCTGGGCCCTGCGCGCGCTGAAGCCAGCATCAGCACAACGAGCCACCACCTGCTGCTGCGCCCCGTGCCCGGCCACCCCGGCGTGGCGCTGCACCTGGTGCTGCAGGCCAGCGGCAGCAACCTGACGCTGGCGCGCATGCAGCTGGAACGGGTGGAAGCGCCGCGCTGACTGGCTGCTGCCGTGGTGGCGTCGATGCACGCCACTGCGCGGCTCTTTAATGCACCACGCGCGAGAACGAAAACTCAGCCCCGTCCATGTCCACCGGGATCACATCCTTGGGCCCGAACTTGCCCTGCAGGATGAGCTTGCTGACCGGGTTCTCGATGCGCTGCTGAATGGCGCGCTTCAGCGGCCGCGCGCCAAACACCGGGTCGAAGCCGACCTTGGCCAACTCGGCCACTGCTGCGGCCGACACCACCAGCTTCATCTCCAGCTTTTCCAGCCGCTGCTCCAGCAATTTCAACTGGATGCGGGCGATGTCCTCGATGTGCTTCTGGTCGAGCGCGTGGAAGACCACCGTCTCGTCGATGCGGTTCAGGAATTCGGGCCTGAAATGCGCCTTCACTTCGACCATCACCGCGTCGCGGAT
>JANNGN010000067.1:0-1896 GCA_031403895.1 Rubrivivax sp.
CGATGCAGGCGCTGTGGGCGCCGGCCAGCCAGTGAATCGCTGCGTGGCCTAGAACAGTTCGCCTTCGCGGTGGAACATGCCCATCTCCAGCACCAGCAGCCGGCGCTTGGTCTCGCTGCCGCCAGGCGCTGAAAAGCCGCCCAGCCGGCCACCGGCAGCCAGCACGCGGTGGCACGGCACCACCAGCGGCCAGGGGTTGTGGCCCAGCGCCTGCCCGACGGCGCGCATGGCACCGGGTTCGCCGATGGCGTTGGCCATTTCGCCGTAGGTGCAGGTCTGGCCGGGGTCGAGTGCGCGCGCGGCGGCGTACACGCGGGTCTCGAAGGGCTGCATGCCGCTGAATTCGAGCGGCAGGTCTCGCAAGTCGTGCGGCTGCCCGCCCAGGTGGGCGCGGATCAACTGCACGGCGGTGGTGACAAATGCAGGCCAGGCTGCCGCCTCGGGCCCGTCTTCAGGGCTCTGGACTGCGTCGCGCTGGCGCGCCAGCAGGTTGGCGCGCGTCAACGCGTCGCTCTGGTCGGGCAGGCGCACGGCGGTCAGCGCATGGGCGTGCCAGGCGAGCGCGCAGTGGCCGAAGGCGGTGTCGAACAGCGTGTAGTGCTGGGGGATGGTCATGCTGGTGGCGATGGCGGTCGTGGTGAGCGGCGCCTGCACGGTTTCAATCTGCACCCGGAGTCCGGGCGACTCAAGGCGACTGCCGATCGCGCTGCCGCAGGCTGTCGCTCAGCGCGTTGAAGGCGCGGCCGAGCTGGCCGAGCTCATCACCCCGTTCGGCCTTCACGCGCGCGTCTTCAAAGTCGCCCGCCTGCAGCTCCTGCAGCGCATGCGTGACGGCGCGCACCGGTTTGATGATGCGGCGCGCGAGCCACCAGGCCACGCCGGCCATCAACGCGGCGACGCCGATCGCGCCCAGCAGCAATTTGACGTGCAGCAGAGTCAGCGGTGCCTGCACCGTGCCACGCTCTTCAGACACCGCCACCACCCAGTCGTGGCCGGCCACGGGGGCGTAGCCGGCGATGACCGGGCTGCCGCTCAAGGCCGAGTCGTAGCTGAGGCTGCCGGGCGCCTGCGCAGCAATCAGCGCGCGCGCCAGCGGCGCTTCGCCGACGCTTGTGATCTGGTCGCGGCGGAAGCGCTGGTCGGCGCGGATTTCGGCTTGTCGTTCTGCGGGCAGCGGCATCAGGCTGCGGTAGCGCAGGTCGGCATGCGGGTGCTGCACGAGCACGCCGTCGGTATCGACCATGAAGGGGGTGAGATTCGGGTTGGCGCCCGCGCGCTGCAGCACGGTGCTTACCGCATCACCCGAGACGCGCAGCACCAGCACGCCCACCACGGCGCCGTTGTCGCCACGCACGGGTTCCGAACTGAAGACGTTGGTCGCGGCGGCGCTGGCGTCGGCACTCTTGCTGGCGATCAGACCACTGGTGAAGGGCCGGCCGCCCTGCGCCACCAGGAAGTACGGCCGCAGCGCATGGCTGCTGCCTTGCACCTGGGCTTCAGTGGCCACTTGCGCGGTGCCGGCCGCGTCCAGCAGCATCACAGCCTGCACGCCAGCACCGGCCTGCGCCAGGCGCTGCAACTTGTCGCGCAGCGCGGTGCGCGTGGCTTCGCTGGGTTTTTGCAGGTAGGCCGCAAAACCCGGGTCGGTGGCCAGCGCATGCGTCAGCCGGCGGCCTTCGACGATGAAGTCGGTGATGTCAGCTGCAGCCTGTGTGGCCACCTGCTGCAGGTAGCGCGATTCGGCGTCCACCAGTGCCGTCACGCTGCCACGCAAAGTGCCCCACGTCACCAGCACCATCGGCAGCACGGCGCAGAGCAGCATCGCCAGCGCCAGTTTCACAGCCAGCGGCCAGTCGCGCAGCAGCAGCAGGCTCAACCAGAGCGGGCGCGCCGGGG
>JANNGN010000068.1:0-1602 GCA_031403895.1 Rubrivivax sp.
TAACTGGCTGCTGATATCGGGAGTCATCTACGTGCTGCTGCAGCAGCGCATCGAGTTTCCGACGGTCGTCACCGTGCTGCTGCTAGCGGCGGTGGCCGGCGTGATCACGCACGTGCCGGCCGGTCTCGGCGTGCTCGAAGCAGTGTTCGTCGCCCTGCTCGCGCACCGCATGCCGCAGCCGGCCATTCTGGCGGCGCTGGTCGCGTACCGCTTCGTGTACTACCTCGGGCCGCTGGTGATTGCCGGGGTGGTGTATTTGGTGACTGAAGCGCGCGCCAAAAAAATCAGGCAGGGCAGAGAGTCCGTCGCTGCATCGCCGCCGAAGCGCCGCCAGGGTTAAGGCCTTTTAAGGAAGCGCGGATTTATTCGGCGCGGCTCCCGCTGCGCTGCTGCGCGCGTCGAGTCAGTGCGCGTCGTGTCAGGGCGCGCAGGGCGAGGCAGCCGGGTTGTCGCTCTCGGGAATGCGCACCGGCCGGGTGGTCGAGTTGCGTGGGTCGCACGGTGCCGGGTGCGGCACGAGGGTGACGCGGGAGCTGTCGGTCGTTTGAGGCGGAATCGTCACGCGCTCACTCTCGCGCGGGGCTGGCGCGGGCGGCAGGTCTTCGCGAAAAGCCGGGTTGCGGTTGATGCGACGAGTCGGCCGCACGATGGCCGGGTCGGTCGGCACCGGCGCGGCGTTGCTCGGGCCGCCGACGCCCGGCTGCGTGCGGTCCTGCAAGGGCAGGCGGCCCGCCCCGGTCGGTGGGTTCAAACCCGGTGCAGCGACGCCTGCGCCGACTTGCGCGGCAGCCCAGCCAGCTGGCAAGCCTGCCAGGGCGAACATGAGCAGGGCGGAACAAGTGCGGCGGTGCATGGGGGACCTCCTGAAGTTGAAGCGCGGCTCGAGTCTCAGTAGCGGCGTTGCGGCGGGCCGTCGCCACGCAGGGGTTCTGGCTGCTGATGCATGGCACCCCAGCCCGGCGCACCGGCACCAGCTCGGCCATAGGGTTGCGGCGCGGTCTCACGCCGATCCGGCACGGTGGGGCCGAGCCGGGGCGAGCGGTCGTCCGGGTTCAGATTGCGGTTCGAGGGATAACCGTCCACGCGCAAGCCTTCGTAGGGGATGCCCTGAACACCACCCGGCCAGCCACCGGGCACGCCGCCGTACATGCGGGCCGGGTGGCCGTCTGGGTACGGTGCCGGGGCGGGCGCGCCGAAGGTCTGGGCAAACGCAACAGCGGCGAAGGCGCTGCCGAGCAGCAGCGTCGCGATGGCGGCGAGGGTCCGGGAGCACTGAAGAAAAAGCGCTTGCATAAACACATCCGGCCTGAAAGTAAACTTTAAACATGCTACGCCGCTGGCGCCACAGGGCAAGCCCAAGCTGCCACGCGGGTTTGTCAGGCCAGGCCTACACCGGCGCATGCGCAAGCCTGCATTTGGCAGCACCGAGTCGCTATGATTTCAGGAGCTGCCTGCGCCCGTCCACAAGGCGTTTTGGCAATAGAACACGCAGATTCAAGCACAAAGCGCTTGCGCCCGGCTCATGCCCGCACCCGATCTGCAACAATGCAGGCCCGCCATTGGCGACGACGGTTTCAAAGCCTCACAACTGCGACACAAGGT
>JANNGN010000069.1:0-3684 GCA_031403895.1 Rubrivivax sp.
TGGCAAAAGCCCACCGCCTGCCACTGCGCCAGCAGGCGGGCAGTGCGGCGGGCGACGGTTTCCAGCAGCGCGGCATAGGGCTGTGTACTGCCCTGGCAGGCGGGGAAGTAGCGCTCGATGGCGGCATCCGCCAGGCGCCGCAACGCGTCGGCGTCGGACGCGGTGTGGGTGAAGTGCTCGAAGTGGCCAAAGCGCAGGAAGCTCGGCGCGACGCGCGTGACCACGGCCGCCGTCTCGATGCTCTCGCGCCGCACCGGCAGTGGCGAGCCGACGACGGCGAGCGCGCGCGTGGTCGGGATGCCGAGGTGGTGCATGGCCTCGGAGCAGAGGAATTCGCGGATCGATGAGCGCAGCACTGCGCGGCCGTCGCCCATGCGCGAATAGGGCGTGAGGCCGCTGCCCTTGAGCTGCAGCTCCATCACGCCGAGCGCTGAGTCCACCTGCCCGAGCATCAGCGCGCGGCCGTCGCCCAGCTGCCCCGCCCAGACGCCGAATTGGTGCCCCGAATAGGCGCTGGCCAGCAAGCCTGGCGCGGACTCGGTGTTGCCGGCCAGCATGTCCAGCGCGGCCGGGCCACCCAGCCAGCCGGCCAGGCCGAGTTCATCGGCCAACGCCGCATTCAGCGCCACCCAGTGTGGCTGCGGCACAGGCTGCGGCGCTTGCACCACGCCGAAGGGCACGGCCAGTTCGTGCAACAGCGTGGGCGACAGTGCGGGTGCCAGATGGCTTGGCGTGCCGGGCTGCGTGATCGGGTCTGCGGTGTGCATGGGCCGATTGTCGCGGCGACGCCTGATCCCACCATTGCCGGGGGTATGCAGCAACTGCTGGAAGCGGGCAGGGTTAGCCCGCGCGTCCCACGCTGAGGGGCAGCGAATGTCCCGCCAGCGACATCGGCTTCGGGGTAGTCACTGAGCAAAGGGCTTCCCGATTTCCGGTACCTTCTGCGCTGGTTCATGTACTGCCCGGAGACACCTGAATGAAAAAAGTCCATCCTGTGCGCACCTTGACGGCCTGCGCTGCTGCCTGCTTGTGGTTGTTTGGTCAGGCCAATGCGCAGGCGCCAGCGCCTGCGCCTACGCCGAAGACCGCGCCCGCGAAACCGGCTGCTGCCAAACCCGCGCCTGCCAAGCCGGCTGCGGTTGCAGCGGCTCCGGCGGCCACGCTGGGCAAGACGGTCAAGATTGCTTTCATCGACCCGTTGTCGGGTCCGTTTGCCAACGTCGGCCAGAACCAGCTCAAGAGCTGGCAGTTCATCGCCGAACAGTTCAACTTGAAAAACGCCGCTGGCGTGAAGTTTGAATTTGTCTCCTTTGACAACAAAGGATCGCCGCAAGAAAGCCTGACCGTGCTCAAGGCGGCCATCGACCAGGGCATCCGCTACGTGACGCAAGGCAACGGTTCGGGCGCTGCGGGCGCCATTTCAGACGCCGTCACCAAGCACAACGAGCGCAACCCGGGCCAGGAGGTGGTGTACCTCAACTACGCGGCCGTGGACCCCGACCTGACGGGCAGCAAGTGTTCCTTCTGGCACTTCCGGCTTGACGCCGACACCTCCATGAAGATGGAGGCGCTGACCAGCTACATGAAAGACCAGCCCGAGATCAAAAAGGTTTACCTGATCAACCAGAACTACGCCCACGGCCAGCAGGTGTCGCGCTTCTTCAAGGACACCATTGCGCGCAAGCGGCCTGACGTGCAGATCGTCGGCGACGACCTGCATCCGCTGGGCCAGGTGAAGGACTTCGCGCCGTACGTGGCCAAGATCAAGGCCTCGGGCGCCGACGCGGTGGTCACCGGCAACTGGGGCCAGGACATGACGCTGCTGGTGAAGGCCGCCAAGGACGCCGGCCTGAACGTCAACATGTACGCCTACTACGCGGTGGTCAGCGGCACGCCCACGGCGATGGCTGCGGGCGTGGGTGGCAAGGTGCGCACGGTGGGCATCCTGCACAACAGCGTGCCAGGGTTGCAGAAGATTCAATCCGACTACAAAGCCAAGTTCAATGACGACTGGTACACCGGCCAAACCTACAACGGCCTGGCGCTGCTGTCGGCCGGCATGGCGGCGGCCAAGAGCATCGAACCGGTGGCGGTGGCCAAGGCCATGAGCGGCATCAAGTTCCAGGGCTTTGCCGGCGAACTTGAGATGCGCCGCACCGACCACCAGATGCAGCAGCCGATGTACATCAGCGAATGGCGCAAGGCCGACGCCAAAAACCCCTACAGCGTCGAGAACACGGGCTTCAACTTCCAGGAATTGCGCGCCATTCCGTCCTATGTGGCCAGCACGCCCACCTCGTGCCAGATGAAGCGGCCGTCTTAACGCCGGGTTTTCGATAGCAGCGCGGCTGCCGGGTTTGCCGGCGCCGCGCTGTTTTTTTGTTTTATCGTCCTCCCCCCTTGAGCAAGCGCTGTTGAGCCGACTCCGATGGACGTCTCCTATTTCCTGATCTCTTTGCTCAACGGCCTGTCTGTCGGCCTGTTGCTCTTCATGCTGGCCTCTGGCCTGACGCTGATCTTCAGCATGATGGGTTGCCTCAATTTCGCGCACGCCAGCTTCTACATGGTGGGCGCCTACGTGGCCTACACCATCACCCAGGCGATTGGCTTCTGGTGGGGCCTGGTCCTGGCGCCGCCAATCGTGGGTGTCATGGGCGCTGCCTTCGAGCGTTTTGTGCTGCGCCGCGTACACAAGTACGGCCACGTGCCCGAGCTGCTCATCACCTTCGGCCTGAGCTACCTGATCCTTGAGTTGGTGCAGCTGGTGTGGGGCCGTCAGGCGCTGAACTTCCAGCCGCCGTTGTCGCTGCAGGGGCCGCTGTTCACGATCATTGACTTGCCCACAGCGCTGCAGTTTGCCTGGGGGCCGCCGCCGGACATCTGCAAGACCGACCGCACGGCGGTGTGTACGCAGTTTCCGGCCTTCCGCGCCTTCAGCATGGCTGTCGCGGTGCTGATGCTGGCGGCGGTGTGGCTGCTGCTCACACGCACGCGCATCGGCCTGGTGATCCAGGCGTCGCTGACGCACCCTGACGCGGTGGAGTCGCTCGGCCACAACGTGCCGCGCGTCTTCATGACCGTCTTCGGCGGCGGCACCGCACTGGCCGCGCTGGCGGGTGTGATCGGCGGCGCATTGCGCGTCACAGAGCCGAGCATGGCGCTGGCCGTGGGTGCGGTGGTGTTTGCCGTCATCGTCATCGGCGGCATGGGGTCGCTGGCCGGTGCTTTCGTCGCCAGCGTGGGGCTGGGTGTGATCGACAGCTTTGCGGTCGGCAGCGACAGCTCGCTGGCCGACCTGTTCAAGCTGCTCGGTTTGAGCGTTACGCCCGACACCTTCGGCTTCGTGGTCTGGAGCGTGAAGATGAGCCAGGTCGCAGCGATCCTGCCCTACCTGCTGCTGGTGCTGATCCTGATCTTCAGGCCCAAGGGCCTCTTCGGCACGCGGGAAGGCTGATGGCCAAGCTGAACCATTCCACGGCCGTGGCGGCCTACACCTTCAAGCCCTACAACGTCGGCACAGATACGCCGCAGCGGCGCGCGGCACTGTTCGTCGCCATCGCCAACGAAGGTACGCCGCAGAAGAAAGTGCGCCTGATCCGCGCCTTCCTAGATGAGGCGCATCGCGCTGGCTTCTACCTCACCGGGCTGCGCATGATGGCGCCCGCTTCCGACTCGTCATCGCCG
>JANNGN010000070.1:0-4992 GCA_031403895.1 Rubrivivax sp.
GGCGCCTGGAAGATCGCCTATGCCGACTTCGTGACGGCGATGATGGCTTTCTTCCTGCTGATGTGGCTGCTGGGCTCCACCACAGAAGGCGACAAGAAGGGCATTGCCGACTACTTCAGCGCGCCGCTGAAACTGTCGCTGATGGCCAGCGGTTCGGGCGCCGGTGATGCGTCGCACGTCGTCAAGGGCGGTGGCCAGGACCTGTCGCGCACCACCGGCCAGGTCAAGCGCGGCGACATCGAAGCCAAGCGCGACACCATCAACCTGCACCAGCTCAAGGCCGAGCAGATTCGCGCCGAAGTGGCGCGCCTGGAAAGCCTGCGCAAAAAGGTCGAAGAGGCCTTGGCCGGCAACGCCGAACTGAAGGGCATGGCCTCGCAACTGCTGATGGAGATGACCGGCGACGGCCTGCGCATCCAGATCATCGACCAGGACCAGCGCCCCATGTTCGCCAGCGGCAGCGCGGTCGTGCAGAGCTACATGCGCAACCTGCTGCGGGCGGTGGGCAAGCTGCTGGCCGAGGTGCCGAACCGCCTGACGCTCGAAGGCCACACCGACGCCTTGCGCTTCGGTGCGGGTGCGGGCTCCGGTGCGCTCGCCGGTGCGGCTGACAGTGAACGCGGCTACAGCAACTGGGAACTCAGCGCCGACCGCGCCAATGCGTCGCGCCGCGAATTGCTGGCCGGTGGCCTGCCCGAAGACCAGGTGCTGCGGGTGCAGGGCCTTGCCGCCAGCAACCCCTTCGACCGCAAGGATCCGACGGCACCGCCGAACCGGCGCATCAGCATCGTCGTCATGACGCGTGAGGCCGAAGACCGCGTCTTCCGCAGCGCGCCGGCCGAGACTGCGCCAGAAGCTGCCGCGCTGCCGGCGCTGGGCGTCCCGGCCCGGACCTTGGACTCAAGTCCCGCCAGCGGCCACCGATAAAGCTGCGATCCCGCTGTTTCGACCCATCCCGAGCCATCCGTCCCGCGCTCTGCGCCCAAGGCCAGACCCCATGAACACCGAGCTGAAGTTCCTCATCGTTGACGACTTTTCCACCATGCGTCGCATCGTGTGCGCACTGCTCAAGGAAATGGGCTGCAACAACGCCCACGAGGCCGAAGACGGTGCGGTGGCCTTGAGCATGCTGAAGAACGGCAAGTACGACTTCATCGTGTCGGACATCAACATGCCCAACATGAACGGCTTCGAGCTGCTCCAGGCCGTGAAGGCCGACGACCAGCTCAAGCACCTGCCGGTGCTGATGGTGACGGCCGAGGCGCGCAAGGAAGACATCGTGCTGGCGGCGCAAAACGGTGCGGCGGGCTACATCGTCAAGCCTTTCACGAAGGCGACGCTGGAAGAAAAAGTGCAGCGAATCCTGCTGAAACTCGCCGCCGCAGCTTGAAGGAACCCAGCGTGAAAATGGACAGCGCCGCCACCTTGCAACCCGTTGCGCCAGCCGCAGTCGCGCTTCAGTTCGTATCGCCCCAGGTTTACCAGCAGATCGGCGCCATCACCCGGCTGCTGCACGACACCTTGCAGCAGTTAAGCGTGATGCCCAAGCTGCAAGTGGCCGCCGAAGGCCTGCCTGACGCGCGCAGCCGCCTGGCCTACATCACCGCCAAGACGGCCGAGGCTGCCAACAAGGTGCTCAATTCGGTGGACCACGCCAAGGCCCAACACGCGGCCATCAGCGCGGCCACGCGCGACATGGCGCGTGCCATCGTGGCCAACCCGGCGCGGGCGGTGGCCAGCGGCGCCGTGCTGAACTTTGTGCAGGCCGTGGAAACGCGCACCGCCTGCATCGACGCCCACCTGACCGACATCATGTTGGCGCAAGACTTTCACGACCTCACCGGCCAGGTGGTGGCCCAGGTGGTGAAGCTGGCCAACGACCTGGAAGACAACCTCGTCAGCCTGCTGATGCAGGTGGTGCCGGCCGACCAGCGCGAAAAGACTGGCTTGGGCGTGCTCAACGGCCCGGTCGTGAACGCCGCAGGCCGCACCGATGTCGTCACGAGCCAGGGCGAAGTGGACGAACTGCTGGCGAGCCTGGGTTTTTAGTGCGCCCCGTTTGGCGCCAGCGCCAGGCGGAACATGCCGCGCTTTCCCCCGCTTATCGCGCTCAAGCCCGCGCGCCATAGCGGCACCATGGCAAGGCTCGCAGCGGAGCCCCCTACGCCATGGCCGATTCCCCACAAGACCGCAACCTCCCAGCCTCACAGCGCAAGATCGACAAGGCACGTGGCGACGGCCAGGTTGCGCGTTCGCGCGACCTCGGGCACCTGGGTGCGCTGGGTGCCGGTGTCGCGCTGCTGGCCTTCTTTGCGCCCGGTTTTGCCGACGCCACCAGCCGCCTGCTGCACGACGGACTGCGCTTCGACGCCACGCTGCTGGCGCAACCCGCAGCCATGGCGCAGCGGCTGGCTGATCTTGGCGTGCAGATGCTGCTGCTGCTGGCGCCGCTGTTCGTGGCCGTCGTGCTGGTGGCGATTGCTTCCGGTGTGCTGGCGGGAGGCTGGAACTTCACGCTCAAACCGCTGCAGCCGAAATTCGACAAGCTGAACCCGCTGACCGGCATCGTGCGCGTGTTCTCGGGCGGTCAGCTTACCGACACGTTGAAGGCCTGCCTGCTGGCGCTGCTGATGGGCACCGTGGGCGCCGTCTATCTGGGCCAGCACTGGATGCAACACGCCGAGCTGCTGGCGATGCCGCTGCCCGCCGCGCTGGCCGCCGGTGCAGAACTGGTGCTCGGTGGCCTGCTGCTGATCGCCGGCGTGCTGGCGCTGTTCGCACTCGTCGATGTGCCGCTGCAGCGCCAGTTGCTGATGCGCCGCCTGCGCATGAGCGTTGAAGAGATGAAGAAGGAACACAAGGACGTCGAGGGCAACGCCGAGATCAAGGGCCGGTTGAAGTCGCGCATGCGCGAACTGGCCAGCCGCCGCATGCTGGCGGCGGTGCCGCTGGCCGACCTGGTGGTGATGAACCCGACCCACTATGCCGTGGCGCTGAAGTACGACGAAGGCAGCATGGCCGCGCCGCGCGTGGTGGCCAAGGGTGCGGACCTGCTGGCGCTGCGCATTCGCGATCTGGCGCGTGAATCGAAGGTGCCGGTGCTGCAGTCGCCACCGCTGGCACGCGCGCTGTACGCGCACACGGAAGTGGACCAGGAAATCCCGGCGCGCCTGTTCAGCGCCGTGGCGCAGGTGCTGGCCTGGGTGTACCAGTTGCGCGATGCACTGGCCGCTGGCCGCACGCTGACCGCCGACGCGCCGGTGCCGGAGATTCCGGCTGATCTGGACCCGCTGAACGCGGTGCAGAAGTCAAAGCAGAACGCACGCCAGGAGCCTGAACTGTGAACCCCCTCATGACCCGCCTCAACGGCTGGCTCGGCGGCGCGCAAAGTGCCGCCATCAAGACGATGCTGCTGCCCGTCTTCGTCGTCATGATGCTGGCGATGATGGTGCTACCGCTGCCGAGCTTTGTGCTCGACCTGCTGTTCACCTTCAACATCGCGCTCGCACTCACCGTCATCATGGTGTCGGCGCAGATGGTCAAGCCGCTGGACTTCTCGGCGCTGCCCAACGTGCTGATGCTGACGACGCTTTTGCGCCTGTCTCTGAACGTGGCGTCCACGCGCGTGGTGCTGATGGAAGGCCACACCGGCCCGGGCGCGGCGGGGCAGGTGATCGAGGCCTTTGGCCACTTCATCATCGGCGGCAATTTCGCCGTTGGCCTGATCGTGTTCGCGATCCTGGTCGTCATCAACTTCGTCGTCGTCACCAAGGGCGCCGAGCGCATTGCTGAGGTCGGTGCAAGGTTCGCGCTGGACGCGATGCCGGGCAAGCAGATGGCGATCGACGCCGACCTGAACGCCGGCCTGATCGACGAAAAGATGGCGCGCCTGCGCCGTGCCGAAGTGGCCGAAGAAGCCGACTTCTTCGGCAGCATGGACGGCGCCAGCAAGTACGTGCGCGGCGACGCGATGGCGGGCTTGCTGATCCTCTTCATCACCGTCGTCGGCGGCTTCATCATCGGCTTGTCGATGCACGGCATGAGCGCGGCGCAGGCGGCGTCGAGCTACGTCACGCTGGCGGTGGGCGACGCGCTCGTCGCGCAGATTCCTGCGCTGTTGATCTCGGTCGCTTCGGCGATGGTGATCTCGCGCGTGGGCAAGGGCCAGGACATCGGCACCCAGATCCGCGGCCAGGTCTTCGATTCACCGCAGGCGCTGGGCGTGGCCGCCGGTGTCGTCGGACTGCTCGGCCTGGTGCCGGGCATGCCGCACCTGGTGTTCCTGATCGTCGCCTCGGGCCTGGGGCTGATGTCGTGGCAGCTGGTGCGCAAGCGCCGCCAGGCCGCGCTGCAGCCCGAACGTGCGGTGGGTGCCGAGGTCACGCCTTCGAATGCCGAAGCGAGCTGGGACGACCTGACGCCGGTGGACACGCTGGGCCTGGAAGTGGGCTACCGGCTGATTGCACTGGTGGACAAGGCGCGCCAGGGTGACCTGTTGGCGCGCATCAAGGGCGTGCGCAAGAAGTTCGCGCAGGACGTCGGTTTCCTGCCGCCGCCGGTGCACATCCGCGACAACCTGGGCGAGCTCAAGCCCAGCGCCTACCGCGTCACGCTGCGCGGCGCGGTGGTGGGCGAGGGCGAGGCCATGCCGGGCATGCAACTGGCCATCAACCCCGGTGGCGCGACACAGCAACTGCCAGGCACGAAGACGCAGGACCCGGCCTTTGGCTTGCCGGCGGTGTGGATCGAAGAGCGCCACAAGGAGATGGCCCAAATGGCGGGCTTTACGGTGGTTGATTGCGCCACCGTGGTGGCGACCCATCTTTCACACTTGATGCAGCTGAACGCGGCACGTTTGCTGGGCCGCGTAGAGACCCAGTCGCTCGTTGAACACGTCACCAAACTGGCCCCCAAACTGATCGAGGATGTCGTGCCGAAGATGGTTGGAATTGCCACCCTGCAGCGAGTGCTGCAATTGCTGCTGGAAGAGGG
>JANNGN010000071.1:0-6641 GCA_031403895.1 Rubrivivax sp.
TCAGCGTCAGCATCAGCCGGCTCTGCGTTGCCCGCTGCGAAGGACTCAGTGCCGTCGTTAGCGCCATCGCCCGGGAGTTGCCGACCCGCAGGTGGCGCTGGCGCTTCGCCCCGCGCAGGCCCAGGATGGGATGCCGCGCGCTTGGCCATGGCATGCCGCGACGGTAGGCAGCTGCGCTAGCGGGCCGGCAGCAGCCGCGCGGGATCGATCGGCTTGCCCTGGCGCCGGATCTCGAAGTGCAGTTGCACCTTCTCGGCATCGCTCGATCCCATCTCGGCAATTCTCTGCCCGCGACGCACAACCTGGTCTTCCTTCACCAGCAGCGCCTGGTTATGCGCATATGCGGTCAGGAAGGTGGCGTTGTGCTTGACGATGACGAGGTTGCCATAGCCCCGCAAGCCCGAACCCGCATAGACCACGCGGCCGTCTGCCGCCGCCAGCACCGGGTCGCCGGCCCTGCCGCCAATGGCCAGGCCCTTGCTCTTGTTGTCGTCGAAGGGCGTCGTCACCGGCCCGGCGGCGGGCCAGGCCCAGTTGACATCTTCATCGCCCTCGCGGGGCGCCGCCACCGGCGCCACTGCAGGCGGCGGCGCGGGCGCGGGCGCAGCCGCAGTCGGCGGCGCGACGCCCGGTGCAGCAGCAGCGGCGCTGGCTGTGCCCGCCACTGGCACGGCAGCGGCAGGCTTGCCGTCCACGCGCCCGCCCGGCGCCACGGGCCGCGTGACCACGCCGTTGGCGTCGGCGGCGGGCGGCACGACACGCAACACCTGACCGATTTCAATTGCGTTCGGGTTGTCCAAGCCGCTCCAGCGTGCGATGTCACGCCAGTTCTGCCCGTTTTCCAGGCCGATGCGGATCAGCGTGTCGCCGGGCTTGACGCTGTAGTAACCGGGTTTGCCGGCGTTTTCAGCGCCTGGCAGCGGCCTCAGCGCTGCGGCCTCTGCGGCCGCAGCCCCAGGGGCGGGCGCGAGTGCGGAAGTCGCAGCAATTGAAGCAGGCAGCGGCCGCGACGCCGTCCCGCGGTCTTCGACAGGCGCGCGGTGGGTGGTGCTGGCGCAGCCACTCAGCACCAGCACAGCACCCAGGGTCAGGTACAGCGCAGACCTAGGCTTGTTCGGCATCTTGTGTGAAGTTTGACTCATTCAGTGCCGGATTTTAAGGGGACGAAGTGCACCGCATCCTGCTGATGTGTGACCAGGCCCTCGGGGCCCCGGTCAACGATCACCAGCCGTTGCCCGCCACCAGGCCCGGACTGCATCGGGGCCACCAGCCGGCCGCCGACCGCGAGTTGATGCAACCAGGCCTCGGGCAGTGATTCACCCCCGGCTGCCGCCACGATGCTCTGGTACGGCGCGCGCGGTGCATGGCCCAGACGGCCGTCACCGAAGACCAGGCGCAGGTCGCCTTGGCTTGAGCCTTGCCTCAAGCTGGCCAGGTTGTCGCGCGCCTTGTCATGCAGACCCTGCAAGCGCTCGATGCTGACCACGCGGCGCGCCAGGTGTAGCAGCAACGCGGCCTGGTAGCCGCAGCCGGTGCCGATCTCGAGCACATTGCCCAGGTGCCCCAGCTCACGCGCCGCCGCACCATCGAACAGCAGGGCCAGCATGTGCCCCACCACCGAGGGCTTGGAGATGGTCTGCGACAGCCCGATCGGCAGGCTCGTGTCCTCATAGGCCTGCGTGGCCAGCGCGCTGTCAACAAAACGATGCCGTTCCACGGTACACAGCGCCAGCAGCACGGGTTCGCAGCGCAAGCCTTGTGCGCGCAGGCGCTCGACCATGCGGCGGCGCACGGCCGCCGAGTCCAGACCCAGGCCACTGGGCCTGCTCTGGCGCGCCAGGTGCTGCGCGGCATGCTCCAACGGGCGCTGCGGGCGCATCACGGCTGCGGTGTCGGTGCGGACTGCGGGTCGGGCGTGGACCTGGTCCAGCCCGATCGGAAAACGCGGAACGCGTGTCATGCGCTGCCGAGCCGGTGTGCCCAGTCACTGCGCGTCGAGTGGTCCGTCAGGTCCACCTGCAGCGGTGTGATCGAGACACAGCCTGCCGCCACGGCGTGAAAGTCGGTGCCCTCGCCGCACTCGCGGGCGTCGCCTGCGGGCCCGATCCAGTAGATCGTTTCGCCGCGCGGGTTGGTCTGGCGGATCACGGCCTCGCTGGCGTGGCGCCGGCCCAGCCGCGTGATGCGGCGTGGCAATGACACCGCATCGGCACGGTTCGGGATGTTGACGTTGAGCAGCCAGGGCGAACCACCCTGGGCGGTCTTGAGCGCACCACTGGCCAGCACCTGGTCGATCACCGAGCGGGCAGCAGCTGCCGCCGCATCGATCTCACCCCAGCCCTTGACGGCCTGTGAAAAGGCGATCGCCGGCACGCCGAAGAGAAAGCCTTCCATCGCCGCCGCCACGGTGCCCGAGTACAGCGTGTCGTCGCCCATGTTGGCGCCGTTGTTGATGCCGGACAGCACCAGGTCAGGGCGCTGCGCCAGCACGCCGGTCAGCGCCAGGTGTACGCAGTCCGACGGCGTGCCGTTGACGACGCGAAAGCCCTTGACGTGCTCGCCACGCGCTTCAAATATCGACAGCGGCCGGCTCAGCGTGAGTGCGTTGGAGGTGCCGCTGGCGTTTTGCTCAGGCGCGATGACGTCGATCTCACCCAGCCCTTCGCAGGCCCGTACCAGGGCTGCCAGACCAGGGGCGAGATAACCGTCGTCATTGGCGATGAGAATGCGCATGCCGCCGATTGTAGGGAGCGCCGCCGATGAAAAAAACCCGGCCGGTATTGAACCTGGCCGGGCCCTGAATGACTGGTGCCGGTGAGAAGAATCGAACTCCTGACCTTCGCATTACGAATGCGCTGCTCTACCAACTGAGCTACACCGGCCGAGCCCAAAAGTATATCAGCCGGGCTTGAGCGCAAACCCCGGCGCGTCAGCTGGCGACCGACTGGGCCACAATCAAAAATGCACATCCCTGCCAACGGCGTGCGGCGCCGGTCCTCGTCCGACACTGCCTGTCTGAATGAACGATTCCCGCTTGCTGTTTGACCCCCGCTGGCGCCGCAACTGGCGCTTGCTGCTGCTGTGCCTGCTGGCTGCGGTGTCATGGTTTGCCTTCGTGCCGTCAACGCCACACGACGCCCTGCCGCAACTGGACAAGGGGCGGCACCTGCTGGCCTTTGCCAGCCTGGCGCTGGTGGCCTCGCTGGGCTGGCCGCCCGCGCCGCGCACCACCACCCTCATCACGCTTGGGCTGATGGCGTACGGCCTCTTCATCGAACTGATGCAGACCCAGCTGCCCACCCGCACCGGCAGCGTGGCCGACTGGCTGGCAGACGGCATCGGCATCGCCCTGGGACTGCTGCTGCACCTGGCCCTTCGGCGCCGAGGCTGAGATTTTCTTTGCCGCGTTTTCAGTAGCTCACGCCATGAGCTACTGACTCGTCACACTGCCTGCACACCCTGGCGCTTTGCCCGGGACACAGGAGACAGCGTGATGAACCAGGCCGCCCTTGCACTCGACACCCCCGCAACCGAGCCGGTGGACCGCACCGGTTTCGACATCGGCTGGGACCACGCCCACCATGGCCTCGTGCCGCCGGCAGAACTGCTGCACCCGGGAACGCCGGTGTGCCAGGGCTGGATCGCCGGCAAGGCCGTGTTCGGCCGCCGTACCCTGGGCAGCAGCCGCCATGTCCGGCTGTGGCTGCAACTGCGCCTGCTGGCATGGCGGCGTGGCATCGGCTTCGACACGCTGCAGGTCACGCCCAACTACCTGCGCCAGATCGACCGCACGCAATGCCCCGTCCGACGCTGCAGCCTGGGGGGTGCAGCGGGGCACCCGGATGCCGCAGTGGTGGCGCGCCTGAATCCGCACGCCGGCTTTGCGGCTGGCAACCTGGCGCTGATGAGCGCGCAGGCGGCCGCAGCCCTGGACCTGGTCAGCGCGATGCAGGCCTTGCGCCGGGCCCATGCGGCCAAAGCAGCTGCCTGCGCGGTCGATGGCCTGGACGGCGCAGCGTGGCAGCGCATCGCCGCCCTGCGCGCCTTCACAACCCCGTTGCCGTTTGCCGAGGCCGTGAGCCTGCCACTGGCCGTGCTGCCGCCCAACCGCGTGCGCTTGCTGAATGCCGCACAAGGTTTGCAAGCGCTGGTCACGCAGATGTTCACCTCGCCAGGCTGGAGCGCCCGCTGCCGCGCTTTCGCAGAGTTGTTGCCGGCGCACACCCTGCGCCATGACTTCAACCTCTTCGTCGGCGCGATGGCACCGCGCGTGCTGGAAGCCGGCTGCGAAGCCGCTGCACTGCGCCCGGCGCTTGAGGACGCCTGGCTGCTGGAACGCGTGCAGCGGCGCTGGCAGCACCTGGTGCTGAGCCTGGGCGAAGCCGCCACCGCAAGCCTGCTTGAAAGCGCCTTGCAGACTCCAGGCATCCGACCCGAAGGCGTTCGCATCGTGCAGCACGCGCCTGCGCAGGCCACCGAGGGCTGGTCGCTGCCCACGCCGGACCGCGCCGGGCCCGCGGCACGCCAACACAGCGTCGTGGCCCTGAGGCCTGGCCGCAGCATCAGGCCGGCTGCACCGCTGGCAAGCCGCCCAGAAAAAGTTGCACCACCAGCGGCGCCATCGACGCATGTGTGAGCGCCCCGCCTTCACGCAACCAGGTGAAGGTCCAGTTGATCATGCCGAAGAGCAGCATTGCCAGCGGCGTGTGCAACTGCGACAGCTGCAAGTCGGGTCGCAGCAGCGCAATCGCGTCGGCAAAAGCCGCCACGACGCGGCGCTGCCCGGCCTTCACGGCGCTGCGGTCGGCGTCGCCCAGGAACTTGAGGTCTTCGGTCAGCACGCGGTGTTCGTTTTGGGCCTGCGCATAAGCCTGCATGAAGCGCAGGATCAGCTGCTGCAACTGTGCCTGCGGCGGCAAGTCGAGGGCATGCACGTCCTGCACCAGTTGCTCCAGCCGCGCCACGTGGCCTCGCGTGATCTGCGCCAGCAGCGCGTGCTTGTCGGTCACGTAGTGGTAGAGCGTGGCCTTCGAGACGCCGCAGGCCGCCGCCACTTCGTTCATGGTGGTGGCGGTGTAGCCGCGGCTGGCAAAGAGCTGCGCTGCCGCCGCAAGCATCTGCTCGCGTTGCAATTCGAAGCCGGCAGAACGGGGGCGGGCCACCGCAGGCTTCCAAACCTTCAGCGTTCGTCGAAGGAGACGACGACACGATCGGTCAGCGGGTGGGCCTGGCAGGTCAGCACAAAGCCGGCCGCCAGTTCGTCCTTCTCGAGCGCGAAGTTGCGGTCCATCCGCACGCGCCCTTGCAGCAACTTGGCGCGGCAGGTGGCGCACACGCCCGAGCGGCAGGAGTACGGCACGTCCATTCCGGCACGGCTGGCGGCGGCCAGCACACTTTCGTCGCTGGGCTGAAAAGCCACCTCGCGTGACACACCGTCGCGCACGATGGTGATGAGGGCGGTGGTGGCGTCGCCCGCCTGCGGCGCGTGCAGCGTGGCGTCAGCGGCCGAGGGTGGCACGCCGAAGCGTTCAACGTGGATGTGCTCAAGCGCCAGGCCTGCAGCCAGCAAGGCCGCTTCCACCTCGTCATTCATGGCGTGCGGGCCGCAGACAAAGGCTTCGTCCACGCTGCCTGTCAGGCGCAGCAGCGCGGCGATCTTTTCGGCGTCCAGCCGGCCGGCGTTGAGCGGCGCGTCCACCGTCTCGCGCGAAAACACGGGCTGCAGCACCAGCCGGCTCAGGTGGCTGTTCTTCAGGTCTTCGAGTTCTTCCCTGAACATCATCGACGCCACGCGCCGGTTGCCGTAGAGCAGCGTGCAGCGCGCGCGGGGGTCTTTGCTGAGCAGCGTCTTGACGATGGACAGGATGGGCGTGATGCCGCTGCCCCCCGCCACCGCCAGCACATGCTGCGGACGTCGCGACAGCGCCATGCCAAAGCGGCCCTGGGGCTCCATCACGTCCAGCGTGTCGCCAACTTTGAGGCTGCCGTGCAACCAGCACGAAAACGCGCCACCGGGCACTCGACGCACACCCACGCGCAGCGCCTCACCGGCTGCCGCGCAGATTGAATACGAGCGCCGCAAATCCTGGCCCGCCACCTCGGCACGCAGCGTCAGGTACTGGCCGGGCTGGAAGTGGAACGACGCAGCCTGCGCGGTCGGCACATCGAAAGTGATGGCCAGCGCATCGTCGCCCTCGGGCCGCAGGTCGCGCACACGCAGCGGGTGGAAGTGCAGCCCGCTCACAGCGGCTTGAAGTGTTCAAAGGGCTCGCGGCAGTCCAGGCAGCGGTGCAGCGCCTTGCAGGCTGTGGAGCCGAAGGCGGACAGACGCTCGGTCTGCAGACTGCCGCAGCGCGGGCAGGCCACGTTGCGCGGGCGCAAGCGGATGGTGCCCAGCGCTGGCTCAGCGCCGCAGGCCTGGCCCGGTGGCGCGATGCCGTAGGCCAGCAGCCGTTCGCGGCCTCTGACGCTGATCCAGTCGGTGGTCCAGGCAGGTGCCAATCGGTGGCTCACGGTCACCGGGCCCAGGCCCGCGTGTTCAAGCGCCTCGCGCACGCTGGCGGCGATCACTTCGGTCGCCGGACAACCGCTGTACGTTGGGGTTAGCACGACGTGGGTGCCAGTGGCGTCGGACAGGACCT